>DATNET010000560.1:0-3229 GCA_035606745.1 Tepidiformaceae bacterium | reverse complement strand
GTGCCGACGGCGCCGTTGCTGGCAGCGTCGACCGCGGCCGCACCAGGGCCCGCGAAAACCAGGGCGAAAGTACCGAGCAGCTCGGCGAGATAGGGCGCGAAGGTGGGCTGAGGTCGCAACATCGGCTAATTACGATGTCTGCCGCGTGTTAACGCAAGGGATCGCTCGACACACTTGATCACCATCAAACCATCGTGGTTGCAAGGCGAAGAAGCAGTTGAGCTGCCAGGCGCGCCCTGCCCTACGGGCCTGCGGCGTTCGCCCCTGGCTGGTCCGGGCCCAGCAACGATGCAGCTGACGTCCTCGGTAAGTCCGCATAAGCCTCTTCGACCGCATTCCGGTCGAACGTGAAGTCGCTGCTGTCCATCACAAGCGCGGCCCGAACCTGGCGGCCGACTGCAGGCTTGAACCGCCCGACAGTCTCTGCCGCGGCTCGAAGCATCGGCCGGGGCACATGGCGGGGAGCCTTTGACCGCCCGGCCGAACGTTGAACCAGGTTGGCGAGCTCGTTGAAGCTGAGGTTGTCAGGGCCACCAATCTCCAGGCTAAGCCCGCGCTTGGCCGGATCTGCCACAACCCGGCTGACGAGCGCTGCAACGTCGATCACCGACACGAAATTGATCGGGTTGTTCCCGCGTCCGAACACAAGCGGTCGGCCCGACCGTTTCGCGGTGTCCTGCATCAACTCGATCCAGAGCTCCAGGAAGGCGGACGCACGCACAATTGTGAATGGGACGCCGCTCCCTTTCAGTCGTTGCTCGGCCGCGTACTTCATGCGGAAGAGTTCCATCGGACTGTTCGCTGCCGCCCCGATGACGGATACGAGGACCATATCGGCTCCCGCGTCGCGAGCTGCTTCGATCAGGTTGATGTTGCCATCTCTGTCAATGCTCGAAGGAGAGACTCCACCCTTTCCGGCGAACCCCTGGACGGCGGACACGACCGTGTCAACGCCGGCAAAGGCTGAGGCGAGACTTCGGCGGTCCCGCACGTCGCCGGTTACAACCTCCACGTGTGCGGCGTTCACGTGTTCAGCGCGCCGGGGATCACGCGTGAGGACGCGGACACGAAGGCCAGCCTCGCTGAGCTGCCTCACGACCAGGGTACCCAGTCGGCCTGTCCCACCCGCCACGAGGATCAACTCGGGCCTCCGGTTGCCACCTGCCGCCGAACGGCATCGTCTACGCTGCCGGCACCGTCCTCTACCGGTTCGAGATAGAACCGCGCCCATTCTATAAGCCCGCCAACGCCAAAAATGATAGTGCCCCGCATGAGATGGGGCGTGCCGTCACGGCGGGTGCCGCGGTGCTCCCACTCCGTCCAGATGGTCTGGCCATCGACCGCGTGGCGTGTCACGTCGGCTTTGAGGTCCGGGATGAAAGCGAGGATCTGTTCCCAGTTCTTCCGTACCTGTTCCCGGCCAACAAAGCCCCGCGCCGGGTGGGCGGGTGTCTCGTTTCGATAGTTGGCCGCGAAGCATGCGACGATCGCATCGATGTCGTGGGCGTTCGTCGCCGCCTGAAGGCGGGCAACCAGTGCGGCCGGCTGGCTCATCTCCTGGGTCTCGTCCATAAGTCGGTGCCTCAGTATTCTGTCTGTATTCACAGTAACGAATACAGCACTATGGAACGAACTACACCGCCCGTCAAGACCCCCCGGCCGTACGACTCCTCGCGGCGGCAACAGCAAGCCGGCGAAACCCGAGCCGCCGTGCTCGCCGCGGCGCGTGAGCTCTTTCTGAAAGATGGATACGCACAGACGACGGTCGCAGCCGTCGCCGCGCAGGCACGGGTCTCTGTCGAAACGGTCTATAAGTCGTTCGGTGGCAAGCCTGGACTGGTGCGGGCCATAGCTGATCAGGCGTTATCGGGCTCCGGGTCCGTCCATGCCGAGGCGCGCTCCGACCGGCTTCAGGCGGAAGAAGCCGACCCTCGAACCATCATTCGAGGCTGGGGCACGCTCATGGTGGAGGTGGCCCCTCGGATCTCGCCGATCCTTCTTCTCGTCCGCGCCGCCGCCTCGACCGATGCGGAGATGAAGACGCTCTTCGACGAGATAGCAGAGGAGCGTCTGCAGCGGATGACGCATAACGCCACCACACTCGCCATCGGTGGACACCTCCGCGAGGGGCTTAGCGTGGACTACGCCGCAGAAGTCATGTGGACCTACAGCTCTCCCGACCTTTACGCGCTCCTGGTGGTGGACCGAGGCTGGCCGCTCGAACGCTACGTCGAATTCGTCGCCGAAGCCATGATCTGCGCACTTCTTCCGTCGCCACCACCCTGAGCGACGGACATGCTGCCGGCGTCAGGACCGGCCTCGGCGAGAAGCGAATCATTGGCACCGGTTCGCGAATCCCACCATGCAGTCGTCATCTGCCAGTGTGCCTTGGGGCGGCCGGTAGCCGCACCGTGATAGAGCCCTCTGTCAACCCGTGGAGTGAGCGTCAGGGTTCCGTCGTGTGCCTCAGTGATGCCTTTGGCGACAGACAGACCAAGGCCGACCCCTGCGTGATCGGTGCGTATGCGGTCGGTGCCGCGTCGGAATGGCTCGCCAAGCGTGGAGACGACCCGTGGGCTAAGTAGCGACCCGGTCCCCATCCCCCATTTTCGGCCCCAACTCCCCTGAGTCGGCCATGCCTGTGGATGGCCAAGTCAGGACCGGCTGCGAAGGGACGCGATCAACGCGCGACACACGCTGGCGCCCACGCTCACGACGCCTCGGCTGACATCCATTCGTTCGAGAGCACGAAGTGGACGAATGCGCGCCAGGCCGCGGAGCGCCATCCCGAATCTCGATGCACGAGGACGAACGATCTCCGCGGGGCGCCCGCGAGCTCGAAGGCACAAAGCGAAGGGTCAGCTCGCCTGACCGCGACGCTGGCCACGATTGCCACACCTAGACTCAGCCGGACGGCGTTCTTTATCCCTTCATGGCTTGTGGTGGCGAACTGGACGCGGGGCTCTACGCCGGCCGCGGCGAACCAATCGTCGACAAGCTGAGTAAACGGGACCAGTTCAGTCGGCCGGCTTCGGACCCGCGACGCCCCTCCGCGAAACGCAACGAACTTCTCTTCGGCGAGCCGCTCTGGTGTGACCGGGTCGCCGACCGCCCCGAGATCGTGCCCTCGTGGCGCGATTCCAATAAGACGCTCTTCGAACACCGGCACCTTCGTCAACGCCATTGCCGGGTTGCTCTTGCTGTGGAACCCGAGGTCTGCGGCGCCCTC
>DATNET010000591.1:0-3593 GCA_035606745.1 Tepidiformaceae bacterium | reverse complement strand
CTCGCGCATCGCCGACCAGCACCGCAAGCTCGGCGCCAGCGCCGATTGGTCGCGCAACGTCTTCACGCTTGACCCCGGCATCGCGCGGGCCGTGCGCACCACCTTCGTCAATCTCTACAACGACGGCCTCATCTATCGCGGCTTGCGCATGATCAACTGGTGCCCACGCTGCGGCACTGCTCTCTCCGACCTCGAAGTCGACCACGTCGAAGAGGCCGGGAAGCTCTACTTCATCCGCTACCCGATCGTGGGCGAAGGCGGCATGCCGCTGCCGGACTACGTCACCGTCGCCACCACCCGCCCCGAGACGATGGTCGCCGACACCGGCGTGGCCGTGAACCCCGACGACGAGCGGTTCGAGGAGCGGATCGGCCGGATGCTCCTGCTCCCGCTCATCGGCCGCGAGATCCCGGTGGTCAGCGACGACGCGGTCAAGCCCGAATTCGGCACCGGCGCCGTCAAGGTCACGCCGGGCCACGATCCGAACGACTGGGAGATCGGCAAGCGCCACGACTTGCCCGTGATCATCGCCATCGACCTCGAAGCGCGCATGAACGACGAGGCCGGGCCCTACGCCGGGCTCACGGTCGACGATGCCCGCAACGCGATCGTGACTGCACTGGATGAAGAAGGCTTCCTCGACCACGTCGAGGACTACGTCCACAGCGTGGGCCACTGCAGCCGCTGCAAGACCATCGTCCAGCCGCTGCCGAGCGAGCAATGGTGGCTCGATGTGCGGAAAGAGTACGAGCTTGGCCGGTCGCTTTCGGGCGAAGCTGCCCGGGCCGTGCGCGATGGCCGGGTGCGCATCGTGCCGCAGCGCTTTGAGAAGGACTACCTGAGGTGGATGGACAACATCCAGGATTGGTGCATCTCGCGTCAGCTCTGGTGGGGGCACCAGATCCCGGTCTGGTACTGCCCGAACAAGCACACCGTTGTCCAGGTTGATGACCCGGCCGCCTGCCCGGAGTGCGGCGAGGCGCTCCGCCAGGACCCGGACGTGCTCGACACGTGGTTCTCCTCCGGCCTTGCGCCCCACGCAGACCTCGGCTGGCCGGACGACACCGAGGACCTGCGCTACTTCTACCCCACCTCCGACATGCAGATGGGCTACGACATCATGTTTTTCTGGTGCGCGCGCATGATGCAGTTCGGGCTGTACAACATGCGCGACCGCGGCCTCGAGGACGAAGTCCCGTTCCGCGCCGTCCTGTTTCATGGGCTCATCCGCGATGCCAATGGCGAAAAGATGACGAAGTCGCGCGGCAACGTCGTCGACCCCCTCATCTCGGCTGCCACTTACGGCGCGGACGCGTTCCGGTACGCCGTGCTCACGGGCGCGGCGATGGGTGGCGACCAGCGGTACCAGGACGACCGCCTGCTCGCCGCCCGCAACTTCGCAAACAAGCTGTGGAACAGTGCCCGATTCGTGCTCATGAAGCTTGGGGACCGCCAAGTCAAGCGGCCGCACGCGCTGGATCGTGCGTCGTATCCGCTCGAAGACCGCTGGATCCTGTCGCGACTCGAACAGCTCCAACTCGATGTCGACCAGCTTCTGCGTGACTACCAGCTTGGCGAAGCGGCCAAAACGATTTACGAGTTCCTCTGGAACGAGTTCTGCGATTGGTACATCGAGATGGCCAAGGTGCGCATCGCGGCTGGCGACGAACGGCCGCTTTCGGTGCTTGCACACGTCCTCGACTACGGTTTGCGGCTGCTGCACCCGTTCATGCCGTTCGTCACCGAAGAGCTGTGGCAGGCGCTGCGCGGGCACATCGATGGCGATATGCCGTCGCAGCTCATCATCGCCTGGTTCCCGAAGAGCGGCGCCAACTGGAAGGACGCGGGCGATGAAGCAGCCATGGAGCACGTGATCGAGGTCAACCGTACGATCCGCAACATCCGGGCCGAAAAGAAGCTCGAAGCAGGAGCGCGGCCGAAGGTCTATCTGCGCGCCAACGGCCTCGCATCCGCGCTGCGCGAGACCGAGGGCGCGACGGCTTTCACGTCCCGCGTCGAACCAGAAATCACCGGTCATGAGGCGCAACTTCCCGAGGGCGAGTTCGCTTTCGGCCGTGTTGGTGACACCGAGATTGCGGTGGCGCTCCCGAAGGTCGATGCGGCGGTCGAGCGCGCCCGCATCGAAAAGGAACTGGCCGAATCGTCGGCGCACGCTGAGCGACTCGAAAAGCAGCTTGCGAATGAAACGTTTCTTTCCAAGGCGCCGGCGCACGTGATCGAAGGGATGCAGGCGACATTAGCTGAAACGCGCAGCAAGGTTGAGGGGCTGAACGCGCGGCTGGCAGCGTTGTAATGGAGGAGCAAGCGTGCATTGGACTCATCGAGTGTCCGAAACCTACGTTTCCTTTGGTCAGCTGGCCGAGCAAGCTCCCTGTCTCTGAGATCGGCGTGCCCGTGGGTTAGATGAGGGGATGCCGAACCGCGCACGTCAGTCCGGGATGGCCCAGGCCACAACCAGGGATGAATGGGAAGGCCGGGCGCTGGCACTGCTGTGGTCAGTACGGCGACCGCGAGGCCGCAGCCCCGCTGCTGCGCAGGGGAGCCGGCTGTTGTGTGGCAATGATGCCACACCAACGGACGAATGCTCCGCTGACGGTCTTTTCAGAGCAGTAAGCGGAGCGGTGATGATTCGGCGATTAGCCAACGTCCCGAAGCGCTCGCCCGCCGGACAAGCGGGTTGTGCGTCCCAAATCGCTCCGCTTACTTACGTGCGCGGTTCGGACCAAGTTCATCTCTGGTCGTCTCCTCCGGCCATCAACTACCGCGCGCAGCTAAACGCAACGACGCTGAAAGGCTTGGCCGGTACAGGCCGCGCTACAATCGGTTCATGGCTATCGAACTGCACAGCGAGACCGCTCGTGCCATCATCCTGCCTGAATATGGCGGCAGATTGCACCAGCTCTATGTCACCGCCGGCGGCGAAGAGCATCCGCTGTTGTGGGGCCCGGATGACCCCACTGAGTACTCGGCTCACCCCCATCGCGGCGGCTGCTTCCCCATGGCGCCGTGGCCCAATCGCATTGCCGGCGGCCGGTTCACGTTCGACGACAAGGAATGGACGGTCCCGGTCGATTCGCCTCCCAACGCCATCCATGGCCGCCTTTCCAATGTGCCGTGGCAGGTCGTCGCGCGGACGGGCCGTGTCGTCGAACTGACGGCACGGTTCGACGACACGTGGCCGTGGCTCGGCAAGGCATGGCAGCGCATCGAACTCACCCGCACGGGCCTGCGCCTGAAGATGGAAGTGCGCTCCGAACGGCAGCCGTTCCCGGCCGGCTGCGGGTGGCACCCATGGTTTCGCGCTGAGGTCGCGGGCGGTACCGGCGCCCGGCTTTCCGTACCAGCGACGAAACGGTACGTCCTAAAGGACCAACTTCCGACGGGAGAGACGGTTGCTCCGGAGGGCGACTTCGTGCTGGACGGCCGGCCCATCGGCGACCGCCGCCTGGATGACTGCTACACCGGACTCGACGGCGAGATCAAGATCGATTGGGGCACGTTCAGCATGTCTATGACCGTGATCAGCGACCAGCCGCACGTCACCGTCTTTACGCCCGGGTACGCTGTCTGCG
>DATNET010000567.1:0-3488 GCA_035606745.1 Tepidiformaceae bacterium | reverse complement strand
AACGCGGGCTCGATTGGCTCGTCCCCAAACAGGTGCTCGATGTACGGGGCGATTGGATCGCGCGCCGGCCCGACATTCGCCCGGGCGGCTGGGCCTTCCAATATGCCAACCCGCATTACCCCGACGTGGACGACACCGCCGTCGTCGCCATGGCCATGGACCGCGAGCAGAACCTGTCCGGCCGCAAGGACTACGATCCCGCCTTGGCGCGCGCGCGCGAGTGGATCGTCGGCATGCAAAGCCAGAACGGCGCCTGGGGCGCCTTCGATGCCGACAACGAATACTACTATCTCAACAACATTCCGTTTGCTGATCACGGCGCCTTGCTCGATCCGCCGACCGAGGATGTCACCGCGCGCTGCCTGTCGATGCTGGCGCAGTTCGGCGAGACGACGGCCAGTAGCGCGGTGGTGGCGCGCGGCGTCGATTATTTGCGGCGCACGCAGCTCACCGAAGGCAGCTGGTACGGCCGCTGGGGCATGAACTACATCTACGGCACATGGTCGGTGCTCTGCGCGCTCAACGCCGTCGGCGTCGCTCATGCCGCGCCGGAAATGCGCAAGGCGGTAAATTGGCTCGTTGCCATTCAGAACGAGGACGGCGGCTGGGGTGAGGATGGCTCAAGCTACAAGCTCGACTATCACGGCTACGAGCGCGCGCCCTCGACCGCATCGCAGACCGCCTGGGCACTGCTTGGCTTGCTCGCGGCCGACGAAGTTGAGAGTGATTCCGTCGCCCGAGGCGTAGCATATCTGGTGGAGACGCAGGCACCCGACGGCCAGTGGCCCGAGGACGAGTTCACAGGCACCGGCTTCCCGCGAGATTTCATGCTGAAGTACCACCTCTACCGCAACTATTGGCCTTTGTGGGCTCTTGGCCGCTACCGCCGGATTCGCGCAGGCACGCCCATTCATTTGCCCGGGAGCGACCCGTGGCAGTAGCGCCGCGGACGCGTGGGGCAGACAGACCGGCCGACGCCGTACAGCAGGCCTATGCCTGGTGCCGGAAGTTCGCCAGCGGGCGGCAAGAGAACTTCACGGTGATCTCGTGGATGCTGCCAGCGGCGATTCGCCCCCATTTTGCGGCGCTCTACACGTTCTGCCGGATGACGGACGACCTCGGCGACGAAGCGGAAGGCGACCGCCTCGCGCAACTCGACGAATGGGAGCAGCGGCTCCGAGCGTGCTTTTCGGGCGACCGCACCGACCCGCTGTTCATCGCGCTCGGCGCCACGATCGACCGCTTCGATATCCCCGCGGACCCGTTCCTGCGGCTCATCGAGGCAAATCGCATGGACCAGCGCATAACGCGCTTCGCGACCTACGAAGAGCTTCTCCACTACTGCTCCTTTTCCGCCACGCCCGTTGGCCAGATGGTGCTGTACGTGCTGGGCTATCGCGATGAGGCTCGCCAGCAGCTTTCGGACGCCACCTGCATTGGCCTCCAGCTCGCCAATTTCTGGCAGGACGTGACGGTCGACCTCAAGAAGGGCCGCGTCTACCTGCCGCAGGAAGACCTTGAACGCTTCGGTGTGGCCGAGGCAGAGCTTTCCAGTGGCGAGGCATCACCGGCCTTCCAAAAACTCATGCGCTTCGAGGTCGAACGTGCGCAAACGCTGTTCGACCGGGGCAAGGCGCTGGAGGGGATGGTTGACCGGCGGGCGCGGCTGGATGTGCGGCTGTTCCGGCTGGGAGGCGAAGCCACGCTGCACGCAATCGCCTCCGCCGGTTACGATGTGCTGCGTTCGCGGCCGAGAGTGTCGAAACAGCGGAAAGCGTGGATGGCTGTCAGCAACGGAGTACGATTGAAACTCGGCGTTTAGGGCGCCGGGCCGCGCTGCACAGCCAGAGATCAGCAAGCAAGAGGAGAGGACAATGGTTGCCGAGATGACACGCACACCTGCCGCGTCCTCTTCGCTCGCCGATGCGCAGGCGTGGTGCAAGCAGTACACGAAAGACCGCGCGAAAAACTTCTACTACGCCTTCGCTATCCTGCCGGAAGCGAAGCGCAACGCCATTTACGCGGTATACGCATTCAGCGGACTGGTCGATGACATTGCCGACGAACTTACGGACCGCACCGAGCAAGAAACGCAGCTCGCCGAGGCGCGTCGCGCGCTTCACGCAGCCGCCGACCCCGGCGGGACGCGCGAAGGTCCGCTGTACACGGCCCTCGGCGCAGCGTTCGACGACTTCCACGTGCCGCTCGAATTCCTCGACGAGCTGGTCAACGGCGTGGAGATGGACTTCACGATCAACCGCTACGCCAACTGGGAAGAGCTGCGCCAGTACTGCTACCGCGTGGCTTCGATGGTGGGGCTCATTTGCACCTCAATCTTTGGCGCGCGCGACAGTGAAAACGCGAGGCGTTACGCGATCCACATGGGCATTGCCCTCCAGATCGTGAACATCATGCGATGTCGCTGAAGACGCCGAGCGAGGGCGCGTGTACTTCCCGATGGACGACCTTGCTCGACACGGCCTCACCCCGGACGACATCCTTTCCGGGACGTACAACGAAGGCTTCCGGGCGTTGATGGAGGAGTACGGGACGCGGGCGCGGAAGCACTTCCGCAGCGGACGCCGATTGTTGCCGCTGCTCGATTTGCGGTCGCGGATGTGCGTGAACGTGTTGCAGGGCGTCTACCGGGCTATCCTCACGGACATCGAGAAGCGCAACTACGACGTGATGACGGAGCGCGTGAGCCTCGGCACGGCGCACAAATTGGCCCTCATTGGGCAGCTCTGGGTCGATGCGGCGTTGGTGCGGCCCAAGTGAACATCGCGGTCGTTGGCGCCGGGCTGGCCGGCCTCGCCGCAGCCTGCGACCTCGCGGAGCTCGGCCACAACGTGGCCGTGTTCGAGCGCAGGCCGTGGGCGGGCGGCAAGACATACTCCCACACGGAGCCGGAGGGTGGCCCGTCGTTCGATAACGGGCAGCACGTGTTCATGGGCTGCACGACCGAGTACCAGGCGTTCCTGCAGCGGTTGGGCACACTCCGGCTCACCCGGCGGCAGCGCCGCCTGCGCGTCCAGGTCCGCGACATGGATGGGCAGCGCGCGGTCATCGCTGCAGATCAGCTGCCCGCACCGTTCCACCTGGCGCGCTCCTTCGCCGGATATCGCCATCTCGCGTTGCGCGAGCGGCTCGAGGTGGCTCGCGCCCTGGCGGCCGCCATTCGCCTAAGTGCAGCCCGCCGCGACGACCTCGGCGACGTGAGCTTTCACGCCTGGCTCCTCGAACACGGGCAGAGCGCCGGCGTCGAAAAACGATTCTGGGATTTTCTGCTGTTGCCAACACTGAACTGTCGCGCCACGGAAGCGAGCGCGCGCGACGCGCTGTTCGTGCTGCAGGAAGGCTTCCTGAAGTCGCCGACATCGGCCGCGATCGGCGTCGCGTCCGTCGGGCTGAGCGAACTGCACGTCAAGCCGGCGATTCGCTACATCGAAGCGCGAGGCGGGAGCGTGACGACGGGCGTTGAAGTTGTT
>DATNET010000565.1:0-7107 GCA_035606745.1 Tepidiformaceae bacterium | reverse complement strand
CGAAGCCAGCACACCCGGCAGCCGGTAGAACATGATCATGAACAGCATGACCGCCAGCAACCCGATTTCGCCGGCATGCACCGACGCCACAACCGAGTCCTGGCCCAGCGTCGCGCTCACTTCCTGCGCCTGGATCTGCTTCAGCGGGATCGGCAATGCACCGTCGTTGAGCAGGCTCGAAAGGTCCTTCGCCGCCGTGAACGATGGCTGACCATTAATCACGCCCGCATCGGAGATCACGCCCTGCACGTTCGCCTGCGAGATCACGGTCCCGTCGAGCGTGATGATGAGGAAGTTTCGGTCCGTCCCGACGTTTTGGGGCAGCAGCGCCCGCGTCGTGATCTGCTGCATGAGCTTGGAACCGATGCCCGTCGTCTGGAACTGGACGGCGTACGTGGCCCCTTGCTGCACGGGCTGCGTGTTGTTTTGCAGGTACGTGCCGCTCATCGTGTAGGTCTTGCCGTCGACCACGCCCGTCGCATCGACAAGCTGGTCCTGGTCGTTGTAGACCTTGAATTCGAGGATGGCGTTCTTGCCGACCTGCGCCAGCGCCTGGTCAATCGAAACGCCCGGGATCGAAACGACGATCCGGTTGCCGTTCGACGTCTGGACTTCGGCCTCGCTCACACCGAGCGAGTTCACGCGCTTTTCGATGACGCCCTTGGCGCTGCTGATGGCGTTGGCGAGGTTGCCGGTGTACCCG
Source organism: Tepidiformaceae bacterium (assembly GCA_035606745.1). Taxonomy (GTDB): domain Bacteria; phylum Chloroflexota; class Dehalococcoidia; order Tepidiformales; family Tepidiformaceae; genus DATNET01. The sequence continues at coordinate 6,404 of DATNET010000565.1, read as the reverse complement.
GCCGGCGGGTTCGCTTCAAGCACGATGTATGCGCCGCCGCGAAGGTCCAGGCCGAGCCGCATGGAACGCCGTTCGAGCCCGCCCACGGTGATCCCCTTGCCCGAGGGCCAGAAGTTTCCGGGAAGGTAATGGTCGGGGAATTCGGGCCAGACCGCGATCACGGAAAACACCGTGAGGATCATCACCCCAAAGAACATGAGGAGCGTCGAGGTACTACGCACTGTTGTGGGAAACCTCCCCGGATGTCGCCTCTGGCCTGGCAGGCGCCTCTTCGGCGATAGCGGGTTCCAGCGTCGTCAGGCGCCTTGAAATGGCTTCGGTCAAAGCTCGCACCCGCACGCCGGGCGCCAGCTCAAGGATGATCTCCGTTGGCCCATTGGCCGGTGTAATGACATCAATCACTTCGCCGATGAGCCCGCCCGTCGTCGCGACCTCATCGCCAATCTGCAGCGTCTGGACCGCTTTTCGCTGCTCCTTCTGATTCTTCAACACTGGCTGAAGCAAGATGAAATAAAATGCGACCACCGCGAGCACGGTGTAAAAGATGACGCTCCACATCACGGCCATGGGGATTCTCCTGCTCGTCCGGCCAGGGCGTTCAGCTGTCGTCTGCCCGCAGGTTCGCCAGGACTGAGCGCGCCAGCGAAAGTGCTGCATCTCGGTCAGAGATGATGCCCTCGAATTGGGCGTGCCGAACCGATGTTAGGACAGCCCCTAGCAATCGTCCACTTTCAAGGTCAAGCTCCGTGATCAGGTCGTCACCCGTCAGCAACGGCTCCACCGCCCCTTCCTGCTCGCCGCCCGAAACCGCCCATGCCCGGGCCATCACGTAGTTCACGAACGCGCAATGTCGCGAGAAATTCTCGGCGGTATAGCCCGGTCCACGGACGGCCATGCCGTCGCAAAGATTCAACAGCATGAGTGGCAACACCTGTCCGCCAAGGTCCGTGACGAACCGCCGTACCGCCCGGTCGCTGACCGGCCACGCGCGTATGAGCTCACCCGGCCGCAGGTGATAGCGCACCAGCCGCGCGACGAGCTCCACGGCGTCGGGTTCGAATCCAAGCAACGGCAAGCGTTCGCGCATCAGCTCGGCACCGCGCGGGCCGTGCCGTGGAAACCGCAATCGCCCCTCCACCATCGTCGCTGTAGTGGGCTTTGCCACGTCGTGCACCAGGCACGCGAGCCGCGTTAGCCACAACAACCGCAGCCCACCGACGCGCATCGCTAGCGATGCATCCAGGTCAAGCCAGGGCATCGCTTCGCGAATTTCGGTGTTGTGCGCGCCCGGTGTCAGCACCGAATCCAACGCTGCCACGGTCGCGAGGTTGTGGTTCAGCACGTCATAAAAGTGCATGTCCGGCTGGACGAAACCCCGGCCATCCTCCAGCTCCGGGATCAGCCGGGTCAGCTCGCGCCGCTCATCCAACACCCGCAGCGCGGGTGCACATTCGGGCGCGGTCAGCGCCTCCAGCAGGGTCGCGTCAACGCTCATCCTTCAAGCCTACCGGCGTCCCGCTCTGCGAGCCCAAACACCGCCCAGGCCCGAAGCGGACCCTGGATCCAAAACTCACGCTTCGCGCTCTCTGTGCCCTTCGTGGCTAAACCACCGCCCGACCAGTGCACTAAGCCCGTGGGTGCGCCTTGTCGTATTCGCTCCGCTTGTGCTCATCGGTCAGGTGCGTATATATCTGCGTCGTAGAAATGCTTGCATGGCCCAGGGCGTCCTGCACGTTCCGGAGCGGCATCCCGCCCGAAAGCATGTGCGTCGCGAACGTGTGACGCAGCGTGTGCGGCGTGATCGCTGCATCCAGGTGTGCCTCGCGAGCGTAGTTCTTGAGGATGAGCCAGAAACCCTGACGCGTCAGCCTCTCTCCCCGGCGATTCACGAACAGCGCCGATTCACGGCCCTTTCGTACCAGCCGCGGGCGGACGTGGAAGATGTACTGCCTCAATTCGTCCACCGCTCGCTGGTGCAAGGGCAGGATGCGCTCGCGTTCTCCCTTGCCCATGCAGCGGACCGTCACCGGGTCGCTCTCAAGCGCGATGTCCACGACGTCCAGCGAAACCAGCTCCGTTACTCGTAGGCCTGTGGCGTACAACAGTTCGAGCATCGCCTTGTCTCGCCGCGCCTCCGGGGTGCTCTTGCGCCCCGGCTGCTCCAGCAGGTCGTCGACTTCGCGCGTGCTCAGTGCCCGCGGCAAAGACTTCCCAACCTGCGGCGACTTGAGCTGCTCCGTCGGGTCAGAATCGACGAGCCCTTCGGCCGAAAGAAAGCCGAAGAACGATTTGACCGCCGCCACCTTGCGCGCCACGGTGGCCTCTTTGTACTGGCGCTCCCGCATGTCTTGCACGAACGAGACGATCGTCTCACCCGCGATCCCCTGCCAGGCACACGATTCGCCATCGCTCCCGGCCTTCGCGGAGCCATTAACGGCCCCGTTCAGCGAGGCGCCGTTGACTCCTCCCACGCCTCCGGCGCTATTCCCGTTCGCGTGCGCGATGGGCGTGCCCGTGAACTTGGAAAACTGAGCCAGGTCGTTTCGGTATGCGGCTATCGTGTTGGGGGAAGCGTTCTTCTCGACCGCAAGAAAATTCAAAAACTGGGCGATGCACTCGTCCGTTGCCATGTTCACCCTCATTACGTTAACGGTCGTTATCTCGGAGCCGGGCAATAATAGGCAGTCCCGTTGGGGCGTGGCAACAGCCCGAGAGTCATCTTGTGTGAAGATCCTTCAGGGCAACTATTCGCGTGCGTTATGGCTCTGGCAGCATCCTAACAACCACGCTCGCGGCCACGCGCGCCCCGCCTTCGAAGCCTGCCCGTCCCTTCGAGCTTTGCATAAGTCTCTCCCGGCATCCCGTTGTGATCTACCTTTTCGGCCGTCGAATCGGTTTTTCCAATAACTCGCCTTTCGCAGTTCAAGCCTGGGCGGTCCCGCCGTGCAGTCGCGCAAGTGCTGCACGAGCACCTCGTCAGCGATAGCAATCCCGCGTCTCCAGGCCCACAATTGCCGCCATGACCATCGCTGAACGCCTCGCCGAACTCGGTCTCGCCCTCCCAACGACACCCACGCCCATGGCGAACTACGTGCCCGCCGTGCGCTCCGGCAACCTGGTCTTCGTCTCCGGCCACGGTCCCCGGAGCGACGACGGCAGCTTCGTCGCCGGCAAGCTCGGCCGCGACCTTTCACGCGAAGAGGGCTACGCCGCCGCCCGGCTCACGATGCTCAACTGCCTGGCGTCGCTGTCAGCCGCAGCCGGGGGCCTCGATAATGTCCGGCGGATCGTCAAGGTTTTCGGCATGGTCAACTGCACCGAGGACTTCGGCGAGCAGCCGCAGGTCATCAACGGCGGCTCCGACCTGCTCGTGCAAATCTTCGGCGAACGAGGCCGCCACGCCCGCTCCGCCGTCGGCATGGAGTCACTGCCAAACAGCATTGCCGTCGAAATCGAACTCATCGCGGAAGTTGGCTAGCCGCACACAATGAGAAGCCGGGGCGTCTCATTGACGGCCCGGGCTCTTCACTCGGCGCCTGCGGTAGCCGACCTTACGTTGCCGCGCAGTTATTCGTCAGCATGTGCTGGATTGCGGTTGCATCCGGTGCCGGGCCGCTTACCTGCGTGATCGCGGCGCTGTCGATGTGCCAGCCGAGCAGCTCGAACGGCCGGACGTTGATCTGCCGCATCGTGTAATTGCCGCAGAACGTTTGTTGGCTGCCATCCTTCATCGTCGACACGATCACCGATGGCACCGTGGCGTAAACCGAGCCGGCCGCCCCGCCAAGCACCGGCGAGCCAAGGTGAGCAGCAATCGACTTCGTGTTCGTGTAACCGTTTGCGAAATCCGAGAACGAACTCCCGTTCGCCTCACCTTCGTTCGACCAATACGTGAACGCCCTGGCATATTGCTGGTCGTTCAGCGCCTTGTAGTACGACAGCAGCGCTGTCGTCGAATCCACCACATCCGCGGGCGCCTTCGTGGCGTCGGGCCCGCGCTGGATGTCTCCACCGGTGATCTTCCACGTTCCGCCTTGCTGCTTCAGGTGGTAGACGCCTGAATAGGTCTCCACGACCTGGCCCGGCGTCGGCGTTGCGGGCGTGTTGACCACCGAAAGGATCGTCGCGGCCACGGCCACACCATCGGACGATGGCACGGCATTCTCGAACTGGGCTTGAATGCGGACGGTGTTGCCGTAGCCCTGCGCGAACTGGGCTTCTGTCTGGTTGCTCGCAGCGCCGTTGTCCGCCCACATCGCGTACGCCGCTGGATAGTTCTGGCTGTTCAGCGCGGTGTAGTAGCTGATGAGCGTCTGCCCAGCGCCAATCTGGTCGGCGATTGGCGCCGTTGCCACCGGTGTCGCGGTCGCTGGCGCCGCCGTTGCTGAGCTGCCAGCCGTGGCCGTCGACCCGGCCGGCCCCGTCGTGCCACTGGTAGTCGCGGTGGTGCCACCACCCGGCGTCGCCGTTGCCTTGCTCGTCGAATCGTCGCCGCAGGCGGCCGCGAGTGCCACCACCAGCGCGGCAACCAGGCAGAGTGGCATAACCCGCCGAATGAATGTTTGAGATTGCATAGACTTCTGACCTCCGTCGTGGGCCGCGTCCCCAGCTGGCTCGATGCGCAGCGTGAGATGACCCACACCTAACCTAACTCCGGGCCCCTCGAATAAGTTCCCAAATGCCGCGGAGTCTCTTCACTTCGCATAAACCTTTTCGCTGGCGAGTTACGGCTAGCCGCACCAATCAACCTCCCGGGTTAGCGCCTGTGCAAGGCGCGCCAGGTAGGTTGCGCGTGGCATCGCTACGGCGCCCATCCGCTCTGTGTGCTCTGTTAACACCTGGATATCAATCAGTTCGATGCCGATTCGCCGCGCATGCTCCGTAAGCGCTACCATCGCCACCTTCGAGGCGTCGCTCATGCGGTGGAACATCGATTCAGCCCCGAACATCGCTCCCACCGCTACGCCGTACAGCCCTCCCACGAGCGCTCCGTCGCCAGTCCACACTTCGAAGCTGTGCGCCCACCCGAGTTCATGCAATTGGCAATACGCCGAGGTGATCGCCGGCGTGATCCACGTCCCCTCCTCTCGTTCCGCACAGCACCGGATGACCTCCCCGAACGCCGCGTCCAGGCTCACGCGGAACCTTCCCGTGCGAAGCGTCCGGTGCAGGCGCCGGGAGATATGCAGCCCGTTGACCGGGATCACAGCCCGCGACAGTGGCGAGAACCAGAGCTCGTCGATTCCGTCCTGTGGCCACGGGAAGGCCCCGCTGCGGTACGCCCCGACAATCGTCTCCGGAGCCAAATCGCCGCCGAATCCGACGAACCCATCCTTTGCTCGCGGCGCGGGGAACTCGAAGCGGCACGGCGGGAGTGCCGCCGGCGCCGCCCTGGCGCAGTTCCCCAGGTCGATCAGCTGTTCGCACGGTGGCCCTTCCGTGGCCCCCGGAGCGCGCTCGCAATCCATCCCTGCACGATGCGCTACGCGGCCCATCGCCGCAAATCTCCCGGCGCCAGCAACGTCGAGGGGCTTCAACGCGGTTGTCCCTGCCCCAGCCCGGTTCTTGTACCATCGCCCCATGCCCGCTGGCCGCCGTTCGTCTCAGCTCGATGCCCGCCGCGCCCTGGACCGCCTTCGCGCGATGCGTGGCGACCGCAGCCGCCAGCGCGAGTTCGCCATCGAACTGCTTGAGCAGAGCGACAGCCCGGAAGTCCTTCCTGCCGTCCTTGATGTGCTTGCCCAACAACCCGGTTCCGACCTGCGGCCCCTGCTCCACGCCAAATTCGCCGCCCTCGAACCCGGTCCGCGGAAGCGAGATCCCGGCGGCTTCGTCCGCGCCGCTATCATCCGCGTCCTCCAGGCGGTTGCCGGCCCCGAAGATGTCCCGGTTTTCGAACGCGCCATTGCGGCCTATGAGCCGACTCCCGCCGACACCAATGGGCCGACCATCCTCCGCGCGGCCGGCCTTGTCGCCCTCGCAGCCGTTGATGCCCGCAGTGCTGCGCTCCAGGCGGTAACGCTCCTTGCCCGCCCCGATCGCAGCTCAAACATGACGGGCGAGCCGGCCCTCACGGCCGTTCGGGTGCTCGCCGCGCTTGGCGAAGAGATGGCGCTCTACCTTTTCGCCCTGGCAGGCCTCAGACCCCTCGGCGTCGCCCACGCCACGAGCCCAGAGGTCGTGGCCGAAGCCGTACGCGGGCTCAGCAGCCTGCCTGCATCTCACCTGCTGGCCATGTTCAACGTTTCTTCGTCGAACGACGCGGTGATCGAAGCCGCCTTCATCGACGTCGCGATAGAGCACAGCCCGGACGCCGCACTCACCACATGGCTCGCGACGTTCCTTCGCACCACGCGCAACGACGACCTTTACGCGTTTGCCGTGACGTCCATAGTCGCGAAGCA
>DATNET010000562.1:0-5694 GCA_035606745.1 Tepidiformaceae bacterium | reverse complement strand
AGTCGAAGGCGGATGCGAACAATGCCAACGGTCATATGGAGTTCCGAGTTCCGAGTTCCGAGGCCCGAGTGAGCCCTCAAACCTCAGTTGTGCATTCCTAACGGCCTACGGGGCCCGAAGCTGCGCGCTCGCCCAGGCCATCAACCCGCCCCCACTCGGGCCTCGGGCCTCGGAACTCGGAACTCCGCCCGCTCTCAAATCTCCGCCTCGGTCACCGGCGTGTCGTCGATGGGCAACGCCGGCAAGTCCTTCGGGCTCTGAATGCCAAAATGTTCGAGGAACCTCATCGTCGTCCGATACAGCTTCGCCCGGCCAGGGCCATCCGATTGCCCGACCGCGTCAATCAGGCCTCGCTGCTCGAGCGTCACGACCAGTTTGTCGCTGTTCACCCCGCGGATCGATTCGATCTCCGCCCGCGTGCAGGGCTGCCGGTACGCGATGATCGTGAGCGTCTCCAGTGCCGCACGCGTGAGCCGCTGCGCGGGCCCCTGGCCCAGCATCTCGTCGATATACGGCGCGAACGCGGGCGCACTCACGAGCTGGTAGCGCTGGCTGTCTTCCATAAGCCGCAGCCCGCGCGCCTCGTAATCCGCCGCCAGCCGTTCGAGCGCACGCCTCGCAGATGACTCGCTCACCCCTGCCGCCCGGGCGAGCGTGCCAAGCGTCGGCGGTTCCTCCGCGACGAACAGCAACGCCTCCATCACCCATGGCAATTCTGCCGTTGATGGCGGTCGCAGCCGCAGCGGCTGCGTGCCACTCGCTGGCGTTCGCCGTTGCCGTCGCTCGTCCTCATCCACCACCGGTGGCGCCGCACCGCCATTGCCGTTCCCGCGGGCATCACCCATTCCGGTTTGGGTCCTCGGAACTCGACGGCTCCCCGGCCGGGCGTTGCGGCAAGACGAGCGTCGGCGAATCCGGCAACGGCGGTTCCGGCTGGATCGGCGACGGCATCGTCGGCCGCTCGGTGCCCTGCGTCGTAGCCTGGCCATCGGTCGAGCGCTCCACCTGCGTATCCGCATCGCGCCGCGCCTCGGCGTCGCGCCGCGCATCAGCCTGTTGCTGCTGCCAATCAGTCGCCCCGGCCCCGGTGGCTGCTTGCTGCGGCGCCATCGGCCACGGCTGCTCCGCCATCGGTGGCGGCATCGTCGGAGGAGAGGCCGCTCTCCCCGGCGCCGGGCGCCCGGCCGTACCATTGGCCTCGTCGTAATGGATGCGGATGTTGGGCCGCCGCACGTTCGTGACGCCCACCTGCTCGCGCAACACGTTCGCCACGCCCTGCGCGAGCACGTTGGTCGCGTGTGCGATCGACGTACCCTGGTCGATCGTGGCGTCCAGCGTCGTATCCACAGCGCCCCCGACCAGCCGTACGCGTGGGTTGACCGTGCGCACTTCAGGGATCTCCTGGAGTTCGCCGCGGAGCAGGTTTTCGATCGATGCGGTCGTCACTTCCAGCGTTCCGCCATCCGCCTGGCGCATACGGAGGCTACCCTTTGCGCCGCCGGACCCGCTCCGCGCGACCGCGAGGATCAGTGTTAGCAACCCCACAATCGCGATCACTACGAGGATCGCCGTCACAATCCAGCGGGCTGTGTCGGTACTGGAGACGAACGCCTGCATGTTGAAATCGCCGACGTTCATGTCGAGCTTGCGGTCCTGGTTCCAGGCGAGAGCGGTGATTCCACCGCAGGCGGCGATGAGAAGCAGGCTGTACAGAACGAGTACCACGCGACGGAGGCCGTTCATAGCATCTCCCCGGGGGAGTATCCCCGCACGCCTTTATCGTACAACGCGCCAAGGTAAACAGGGGTTATTCGATTCCGTAGTGCCTTACCGGCCATAAACACGGGCACGTAGGTGTCCGTATGCCCTGTCCAGAGCAACTCTCCCGAGATCTCGCGCTCGTTCTCCCATAGCACGGGCCAAATCTGTCCGAGAGCCGCCTTCCTCGCGTGTTCGAACATCGCCTCGCCAAGTGCCAGCAGGCGCCCCATACGTTCGCGCACAACGCCGGCTCCTGCGTGTCCCGGCAGCAGCGCCGCAGACGTGTGCGAACGCTTCGAATACGGAAAGCAGTGGAGTCGCTCGAAGCCCATTTCAGCGCAAAACGCCAGCGTCGCTTCGAAGTCCTCGTCCGACTCGCCGGGAAACCCCGCAATCACGTCGGTCGTGATCGCCGCGCCCGCCACGGCTGCCCGGATGCGCGCCGCCGCATCGCGAAACTGCGCAACACTGTAGCGCCGCCGCATCGCCCTCAACGTGACGTCGCTGCCCGATTGCAACGCCAGATGAAAGTGCGGCATCAGCCTCGGGTCACGCCAGAGCGCTAACAGCTCGGGCGTTATGTCCTGCGGTTGGAGCGAGCTAAATCGAATGCGCGCCACTTCCGTCCCCTCCAGAATGCCCGCAATGAGCGCCGCCGGCGACAGTCGAGGCTCAAGGTCCCGTCCCCACGCGCCAAGCTGCGTGCCGGTCACGACCGCCTCCTGCGCGCCCGACTCCACGGCCGCATTGATGTCCGCCACCACCGCTTCGATGCTCCGCGATGCTTCCCGGCCGCGCGTTCGCGGCACGATGCAGAACGCACAAACGTCGTTGCAGCCTTCTTGCGCCTTGATGAACGCCCTCGCGTGCCCGGGCCGTCCAACATCCCCACGAAGCATGGGTGGCCCGCCGGCGAACCGCTCCGACGCTGCCATACGTGCTTCAAGGTATTCGACCAGTTGCGCCTGCTCCCGCTCGCGCATGCCGACCACAAGGTCTGCCCCCAGCGCCGACACCGCCTCGAAGCCCGCCGATTGCGGATAACAGCCGGTTACCGCTACGGCCGCAGATGGCGCCAGCCGCCGCACAGACCGGATCAGGCGCCGGGACTTGGCATCCGCCACGTGTGTCACGGAACACGTGTTCACGACGTAAGCGTCTGCTTCGCACACGTGCTCGACCACGTCGTAGCCCGTGCTCCGAAGATTGGTCGCGATTCGTTCGCTATCCGCGAGGTTGAGCTTGCAGCCAAGCGTAAGGACGACGGCGATCGGACGCGGCATGGGAGCAGCGTACCGCCCCGCCCGCGCACGGTGAAAGCCCGCTCGCCCGCCGCTCTCTTAGCTGGTGCTCCCCACCCGCGGTTGCGATTTGACGACGAGCACGCGGTCCACCCGCCGCCCATCCATCGCCATCACCCGAAACTGGTAGCCCGGCACGTCGATCTTGTCGCCCACGTGCGGGATCCGGCCAAGGCGCGCCATCACAAAGCCGCCGACCGTGTCGTAGTCCTCGTCCGCGAGTTCCGATCCAGTGGCGTCCTCCACATCGGTGATCAGCGCCAGGCCGCTCACCAGCAGGTTCCCCGCCGCAAGCGTGCGCACCGTTTCGCCGGTCTTATGTCCGCCGCCAAGCCACCGCCCAAGGAGGCGGTAGAGCACTTCGTCCGCCGTCAGGATGCCGCTGGTGCCGCCGTGCTCATCCACCAGCACCACGATCTGTACCTGCCGCGCCCGCATCGCCGCCACCGCAACTTCCACGCTCACCGATTCCGGGATAGCAACCGCCGGGCGCACCAGCGGGCGCCATTCCGTCCCGCCTCGGCCCAACAGCGCCAGCAAGTCCTTGGCGTCGAGCACGCCCAGCACGTGGTCAAGGTCACCTTCGAACACCGGGTAGCGCGTGTGCTGGTGCTCCTGCACCGTCACCAGCAGCTCGGCCAGCGAATCATCCGCATCGATCGCGATGACCTCGGTCCGCGGCACCATGATCTGGTCCGCCTGGATCGCACTGAACTCCAGCGCCCGGCGCGCAATCAGCAGCTCCGAGGTCGAAAGAAACCCGGCCCGGGCGCTCGCTTCGATGACCAGCTCAAGTTCATCGGTGTCGAGCGTCTCATTCTGCTCGCTCGTAGGATTGATGCCGAGCGGGCGCACCACCAGCCGCCCGGCGCGGTTCACTGTCCACACGAACGGCTCAAGAATCCGTCCGAAAATCGTCACCGGCAGCGATACCCACAACCCCACCCGCTCCGGCCCGTTGAGGGCAATGGACTTCGGCGCAAGCTCAGCGAAGATGATCACCACCGCCGTGACAAAGACGAACGCCACAACCGCGCTCGCGGTGCGGGCGACGCTATCCGGCGCAAACCCGAGTACCCACCCAAGCGGCGCTTCGATAACGCCCGCAAGGAGCGGCTCACCCAGCCACCCCAACGCCAGCCCCGTCATCGTCACACCGAGCTGAGTCGTGGCAATCGAACGGTCGAGGTGCGTCAGCGCCGAAAGCAGCAGCTTGGCCCGCGAGTTCCCACTCGCCGCCAGCTGGTCGATCCGCGACCGCCGCACCCCCACGAACGCAAATTCCGCCGCCACGAACACCGCATTGACCAACACCAGCAACACGAGTGCGCTCAGCCCAAGGACAACGACCCACGTATCCGACATGGCCTCATAGTACCGGTACTCCGTGATGAACACTGAGTGCGGAGGGTCCCGACCCGCTTCCCAGGCCGAGAAGAGCAACGCTCCGCCACTTCAGGCACCCCCGGCGCGTCCGGCAAATTCGCCCTATCCTCTCCTCATGCCGCCCCAACCCCCGCCGCTGCCACCGGACAACCACGTCCACTCCCAGTGGTCGTGGGATGCCGATGCCGGCTCCATGGAGGCGTCGTGCGCCCGAGCGGTCGAACTCGGCCTCCGCAGCATCGCGTTCACCGAGCATTGGGACCCGACGCCCTGCCCCATAGCTCCGGCTGAGTTGCCACATCTCCCGCCGGACATGCGTAGCCTGGTTTCCGCCGACGGGATCTTCCTGCCGCCACCCCTCGATGTCGACGGCTATCTCGAATGTGTCCGCGAATGCCGCAAGCGATTCCCCGAACTCCGCATCCATTCAGGCGTCGAACTTGGCGAGCCCCACTGGTGGCCCGAAGCATTCGACGCCCTCATCCGCCACGCCGGCTTCGACCGCATTCTGGGCTCGGTCCACTGCGTCGATGTCGACGGACGCTACCAGTACATCGATGGACTCTACGGCAAGCGCGACCCGCATGAGGTAATTCGCATCTACCTCGCCGAAGTACTCCGCCTCGTCGAATCCACGCTCCCATTCGAAGTGCTCGCCCATATCGACTACCCGGTGCGCGCCTGGCCATCGGCCACGGCCGGCACCTACCAGCCCACTGCCTTCGAAGACGAATACCGCACGCTCCTCCGTGCCCTCGCACGCTCCGGCCGCATCCTCGAAATCAACACCACCGTCCCGCTCCATGCGGACATCGTCCGATGGTGGCATCAAGAAGGCGGCCACGCCGTTTCCCTCGGCAGCGACGCCCACGAGCCGGCGCAAATCGCGCGGGGGTTTGCTGGGGCGGCAGCGGTAGCGGAGGCTGCGGGGTTCGTAGGCGGGCGGCGGGATGTGGCCTGGCTACAAAGGTAGCGTGCTCAAGCCGCGTGGACACCCTCCGGCGGCGGCCCGCGGTCGCCGTACTGATTGTCAGCCGTCGCACTCGGACGCTCGGCGACAGCCGATCGCTAAAGTCAGAACCGCGCACGTCAGTAAGCGGACCGCGAATGACTCAGCCATAGCCACGCCTTGGGAGGTGCACCGGGCGGTGACGCCGGTCGGCCATCCAAAGCGGTCCGCTTACTGACGTTCGCGGTTCTAACTGCGTGTTGGAACCTCAGTCCTCAGTCCTCAGTCCTCAGTCCT
>DATNET010000525.1:0-2668 GCA_035606745.1 Tepidiformaceae bacterium | reverse complement strand
TCGCCGGCGTGTCACCCGCAACATGCTGCCGCTCTGCGATGGGGACCTTGCTCGCGCCCGTAAGGCCGGTCTGAAGGCCTGCCAGATGTCGGCCCAATACTACGTCGACCTCATTGCCATGCCTCGCCGCCGCCATATGGAAAACTTCGAACGCGACCACCTCACCGTGCTCAATGGTGAGCGTCTGACGATCCTCGAACAGCCAGGCCCGATCGTCGCGGTCAGCACGCACACTGGCAACGCGGAGCTGGCGGTACAGGCACTCATGTACCGCGGCCGGCACTTCGTTGCTCTGGTCGAGGCGCTGGAGCCGCCCGAGTGGTCGCAGCGCGTGCTGGAGATGCGCTCATCGATCGGTGGAGGATTCTACGAAGCGAACTTCACTGGCGTGCGTACGTGCCTGGAAGCGCTCAAGCGGGGCGAAGTGCTGGGGCTTATGGGCGACCGCGACCTCCAGGGCACGGGCATCTGCACGGAACTCTTTGGGCGTCGTGTGAAGCTCCCGCGCGGGCCGTGGGAGCTTGCCCGCCGCACCAACGCCGTGGTCATGCCCGTTTTCTGCCGCCGCACCTACACCGACCACTTCGAAGTCGATATTGCCGAACCGTTCCGGGTGCCCCGAACGGCTAACCCCGAGGACGATATCTACTGCGCCGCCACGCGTTTCGCCCGGCTCGCAGAGCAGCACCTCCGCAGCGAACCGGGCCAGTGGATCGTCCTGGAGGATTTCTGGCGCGTTCACGCCTGCGGCGACCAAACCGAAACGGCGGCCCAGCAAGCCCGCCACGATTGCAACAGCGGAGGGCCGCATGGGGACCGCTGACCTTCACGTACACACGCGCGTGTCGGACGGCCTCGCCTCGGTCGAACGGACGCTTGAGTACATCGAGCACCGCACGGGGCTCGATGTCGTAGCGATCACCGACCATGAGGATGTAGCCGGTGGCCTCCGCGCCCGCGAGTTGGCAGCCAAACGCGGCTACCGCTTCGAAGTCGTGCCTGGCGCGGAGATCACGACGCTTCAGGGCCATCTCCTTGGCCTTTATATCGAAGCCACCCCGTCCTCGTTCCGGGGTGTAGAGTCCACGCTTCAGATGATTCATCAACAGGGCGGCCTCGCCGTCGTCCCACACCCCATGAGCTGGCTGACCCGCTCGATCAGCGAACGCACGCTGGAGCGTGTGGTGGCTGGGGGGCACAACGGGAGCGGCGAAACGTTCGATGCCATCGAGACTGCGAACCCAAGCCCGGCCGGCAAGTTGACCCGCACGCGTACGATCGCGGCGAACACGAGCCGCTGGCAACTTGCCGAGACGGGCAGCAGCGATGCGCACCATCTCGGTCACATTGGCACCGGCTGGACCGAGTTCGAGGGAAACGATGCAGCTTCGCTGCGCGCTGCACTCCAATCGAAGACGACCGTTGCACGGATGAGCCGCTACCCCTCCATGGGCGAAGTGGGGCATGCAAACCTGCTCCTGGGTCTCGCCTGGGGGTACGCCGCGACGCCCCGTAAGCTCATCGCCAGAGCCATCCCTTCACGGCGGCCCGCACAATGAGGATCGCACTCGTCTCTCCCTACGACTGGTGTGTCGATGGCGGCGTGAAGTCGCACATCACCCATCTTGCTGCGTACTTCCGCGACTGGGGGCACGAAGTCGAGATTTTCGCCCCCGCATCAGACGCGGAAAAGGTTGCGGGCGAATGCACGGTCATGGGCAAGACCCGGGGCGTGCGGGTCAGCGGCTCGGTCGCGCGCATCACGTTCGCCTGGAAATCCCCCGAGGTGAAGGAGGTGCTCGCACGTGGCAACTTTGATGTTGTGCACCTGCATGAGCCGCTCATGCCGCTCTTGCCCTACCACTTTTTGCGGTATTCAACTTGCGCCACGATCGGTACGTTCCACGCAGCGAAAGACGGTGGCAACCGCTTTTACGGCTACACGACGCGGATCACGCGGCGCTGGTTCCGCCGGCTCGATGGCAAGATAGCGGTCTCGCCCGCCGCCGCCAGCCTCGTCAGCCGTTACTTTGCCGGGTACTTCAACATCATCCCAAACGGCATCGATTACGCCCACTTCGCCCGCGAATGCGAGCCGCTGGAAGAGTTCATGGACGGGCGCCAGAACATCCTTTTCGTCGGCCGCCCGGAAAAGCGAAAGGGCCTCAAGTACCTGCTTCGAGCCTACATTCGGATCAAGGAAACGGAGCCGAATACTCGCCTGATCGTCGTCGGCGCAGGCGATTTCACCCGCTACGAACGCATCATGGCGCCGATCGGCGACGTCGTTTTTCGCACCTACGTGCCGTACGACGAGCTACCGCGCTACCATCGTTCCGCCGACGTTTTTTGCGCGCCAAACACCGGCAACGAAAGCCAGGGCTACGTGTTGCTGGAAGCGATGGCCGCTGGCGTGCCCGTGATCGCGAGCAACATCGAAGGCTTCGCGGGCGTGATCACGCATGAGCTGGATGGTCTGCTTGTTGCTCCCAAGGATAGCGACGCGATCGCTGTCGCCGTGCTCAAGTTGCTCCGCAACCCCGCACAACGCCGCGAACTCGCGGCGCGTGGCCAGCTCCAGGCCGCCCACTACAGTTGGGACAACATCGCCCGGCGCGTGATGTCGTACTACGAACGGCTGCTGTACGAACACCGCCAGGTTGCCGAA
>DATNET010000511.1:0-3121 GCA_035606745.1 Tepidiformaceae bacterium | reverse complement strand
TGCGCTCGGCTTCCTTACGGTCGCGGTACGGACTGCGGCGTGACGGCTGAGCGTTCGGCGGCTGGCGGCTGGGTGGGTTGCGTGCTGGCGCGCGGCTGCCTCCGACTGCGGCCTCGCGGTCGCCGTACGTGTCGGCTGGGCGCTCTCGGCTCCGGGATCGGAGCGGTACCGCTGCCGCGACCGTTGGGCGAGGCTGTGTAGAATTTCGGGCATGCCCGAAGCGCTAAGCAGCGACGAGATCCTCGAGGAGGCGTGCCAGATTGCGGCGAGCCAGCCTGGCGGGACGCTCGCCAGCATGCACGCTGAAGATGGCACACCGTACGTCACGTTCGTGCTGTTCCACCTGCGGGCAAATGGCGAGGTGCTCTTTGGCAGCGGCCAGAGCCCACAGCATTCGCGGAATATGCTCGCGACGCCCGAGGTTTCGTTCCTTATCGACAACCGTGAGGTGATCTTGACCGAGTGGGCGGCGTTCAATCGCGTGGTGATCGAAGGGCGCTGCAGCCCAGTCGACCCGGAAGAGCCGGAGTACGACGGGCTGTTGGCTGAGCTGGGGGCGAAGAACAAGATGGCGGCGTACTTCACGGAACGTGGGCTGCTGTTCCGGATCCGGCCGCGGCGGCTGATCCTGATGAAGGGGTTCGAGCCGAACCGCCACCTGGTCGAGTTCGAAGGGTAGCGTTGCACGGCGGCTGCTTCGTAGCCTTGACTGGTGACCCTATACTCGGGCGTTAACTGGGATAGGGGTGTGCGTATGCTCGGTGACCTTCCTGGAATGCTTCCGGCGTTCGCCCAGCGTGAAGCGGACGACCACGAAACGTACCCGGCGGCCAGCGTTGCCGAGCTGCACTCGGCCGGTATCCTGCGGGCGCCGTTGGCGGTGGCGCTCGGTGGAGAGAGCTGCTCGCTGCTGGAGGCGGTGCAGGCTATCGAGGCGATCGCCGGAGCGTCGCCGTCGGTCGCGCTGATTGCCAGCATGCCGTTGGGGCTTGCGGGGCTGTACGGCCTTGGCCCAGAGGCGGCGCCTGCGGAGCACCGGGCGGCCTGGTGCGCACAAACTGAGCAGGTCGCGGCCGCGTACCGCGCGGGTGAACTGTACGCGGCGTGTAACTCCGAGAAGGGCGCTGGCGGTTCGCTTGCGGCGACCAAGACCGTCGCCCAGCGCCAGGCGGATGGGACTTTTCTGCTTTCGGGCGAGAAGATCCTCGCGTCATCGGGGCGCTTCGCGGACCATTTTTTCTCGACGGCGAAGGTGGATGCGCTGGAGCTACCAGGCGCGGGGGTGGTGGAGTTCTTCTTCGTCGGGACGAACGCGGCGGGGGTCACAATCCTGGAGGATTGGGACGGATTTGGGATGTGCTCGACGGAGAGCCAGACTGTCCGTTATGCCGATGCCACTGCAGAAGGTCTGATGGGCTTCCCCAATTTCATCGAGTGCGTCCAGCCGCTGCAGTACTTCTACTGTCTGTTTGCGGCTATTTCGCTGGGCTGTGCAGGGGCGATGTTGCGGGAACTGGCGAGCCCAACGCCGGCATCGGCCGCGCTTCGGTTGCGATTTGCCGAGGCGACCATGCGTTTCGAGGCGCTGGAGGCGTATCTGTATCAGACGGCGCTTGGCTGGCGCGCGGCGGCAGGGCCGGCCTTCGGCGCTCGCGTGCTGCGCATGAAGACCCACGTGACGCAGGAATCGACGCGGCTATGCGCCGAACTCTTCGCTCTGAGCGGCGGACGGCATTACCGCCGGACCGGACGCCTTGCGCGGCTACTTGCGGATTCGTTCGCGGGCACAGCGTTGCGCCCGCCGCTTCCACTGGCGCTCGAGACACTTAGCGAGACGTTCGCCCTGGAGAGCTGATCGCTTGAGCTGCCACATGGGGCTAACGCTCGTGCGCGTCGATGCCGCGGAAGTAGTCCTCAAGCGCGCGGCCCGGTTCGGGAAGGAAGTGTTCATCGAGGACGCGGAGGTCGCGAATGCGGTCCAGGCGGAAGCTGCGGAAGTCGGTGCGAAGTTCGCACCAGGCGGTCACGGACCAGGCGTAGCCCCAGAAGAAGAGGCCCAGTGGGCGAACGGTGCGTTCCGTCGTGCTGCCGGCAGGGTCGGAGTAGGACAGCCAGAGCTTGCAGCCGGCATCGATGGCGCTGCGCACGCGGGAGAGGTATTCGACGACTTCGGGACGCACGTGAAAGCCCGGCGCGTAGAGGGGAGTCCCTTCCATGCGGGTACGCAGGCGGTCCGGGAGGGCGGATTCGACGCGCGCGAGGGCGTCGGTTGCGGCGCGGGCGAGGGCAGCGTCACCCCAGCTGGAAACGACGCGGGCGCCGAGGACCATCGCCTCGATCTCCTGTTCGGTGAACATGAGCGGGGGCAGGTCGAAGCCTTTGCGCAGCATGTAGCCGACCCCGGCCTCTCCTTCGATAGGGACGCCGGAGAGGACAAGGTCGCGAATGTCGCGGTAGATGGTGCGTTCCGAGACCTCCAGCTCGGCGGCGAGGGTCGCGGCGGTGACGACGCGCTTTCGCCGCAAGAGCTGGATGACCTGGAAGAGGCGGTCAGCGCGCCTCACGCGGGCTGCGCGGCCTCTGTTTTCATGCCCATGATCTGGCAGTAGTTGCCGTCGGGGTCTTTGAAGGTGGAGATGATGCCGCCCCAGTACTCCTCGCCCTTACTGCGGGTGAACTGGACGCCTGCAGCGCGAAGGCGTGCTTCCTCCGCGTCGATGTCGTCGACCATGAGGTCGATGAGGACGCGCGGCGATTCCTTTGTCGGCCCGTGCACTTCGCTGTGGCTGTCGATGACGAAGAAGGAGCCGGCGACGTTGAACGCTCCCGGTCCCATGTCGGGGTGCGGCTCGAGTCCGACGGTGTCGCGGTAGAACGAGATGAGCCGTTCCGGTTGTTCGCTGTTGACGTTGAGGACGAGTCCGTTGACTTTCATGGTCATCTGCCTTTCGTGAGCGGCCCCGGAGGTATATCGGGAACCGCTTCGGCTACATTACGCGACTGCTGCTGACACCATCATGTCAGGAGATTGGAATCATTCGGCCTGTCTGCTGACACCATAGTGGCAGGAGTGTGGCAGGGAGGGGGCGGCCGGGCTCGCTGCGAATCCTTCGAATCCCCA
>DATNET010000508.1:0-9017 GCA_035606745.1 Tepidiformaceae bacterium | reverse complement strand
TGTCGACGATAAAGGTGACCGTACCGCCGTGATCCTCGATATCAAAGTCTACGAGACGCTGGTCGAGGCATTCGAGCAAGCCGAGGACATTCGCGCCTACAACGAGGCTAAGGCGGCGGGCGACGAGTTCATCCCTTTCGAAGAGGCTCGTCCTCCGCGCGTACGGACGGCCTGACTTGTACATGCTTCTCGTGGGGCGGCGAGTGCGTAAAGAGATTGCCAGGCTCCCGGTGGACGTTGCGGAGCGGATATGGAACGAGGTCGAAAAACTCGCGAACGACCCACGGCCGAGCGGATGTGTCAAGCTGCAAGGAATTGACGCTTGGAGAATACGGATTGGCGACTACCGCGTCGTCTATGAGATTTCGGAAGTGTCGTTACCGTGACCGTCGTGCGGGTCCGTCATCGCTCGGACGTCTACGATTAACCCGTGACGAACCACATCCGTCTCGCCGCCGTCTCCGACGCCCGTGCTCTGGCGACCATCCACGTCGAAGGTTGGCAGGCGGCGTACCAGCACATCGTCCCGCCCGAACTCTTCGCCAGCCGCTCCGTCGATGCGCGCGAGCGCGAGTTCGTCGAGCTACTGAGCCATCCCGGCGACGACGACAGGGTCTGGGTATGCGAAAGCCCACGCGACGTCGTCGGGTTCGCCTACACACGCTCTGGGAAAGACGTCGATATCGCGCGGCCCGGCGAGCTCAAGCTCTTCTACGTCAGCCCGGCGTTGCGAGGTTCGGGCATCGGGCTCGCCCTGTTCGAACATGCCATAGCCGATCTCGGGGTGCGAAGTCTGTCGCCTTACCTCTACACGTTTCGCGACAACGCTGCCGCCCGGCAATGGTACGAAAAGCGTGGCTGGACGCCGGACGGCGCCACGGCGCCATGGTCCGATAAGGGCGACTACCCTGAACTGATCGAGGTCCGCTACCGGCCAGCGCCGGTGTAGAGCCGCCGCCCCGGCCGCAGGCGTACCATGAAGCAAGACACACCCTGTGGAGAAGACCTTGACGGATGGTTCGCCGCGACAACCGCTCGACCCCGAACGGCAGCGGCTCCAGCAAGAAGCTGAAGGTAGCGCCCCCTGGTCGAAGTGGGGCCCCTACCTCTCCGAACGTCAGTGGGGCACCGTCCGCGAAGACTATTCTCCGGATGGCACCGCCTGGGAATCGTTTCCGCACGACCACGCGCGTTCGCGTGCGTACCGCTGGGGCGAAGACGGCCTGCTTGGGATCTCCGACAAGTCGGGCGAGCTCTGTTTTGCACTGTCCCTTTGGAACGGCGCCGACCCGATCCTTAAGGAACGGCTCTTTGGACTGACTGGAAACCAGGGCAACCACGGCGAGGACGTCAAGGAGTACTACTACTACCTCGACAACGTGCCTTCCCATGCGTACATGCGTGCGCTCTATCGCTATCCACAACGTGCCTTTCCTTACGATGGGCTGCTCGCCGGAAATCGCGGCCGGGACCGCTCACAACCGGAATATGAACTGCTCGACACGGGCGTGTTCGACAACGACCGCTACTTCGATGTTCAGGTCGAATACGCCAAGGCCTCGCCCACCGACATCGCCATCCGCGTAGAGGTCACGAATCGTGGACCAGAACCGGCGACGCTGCATGTTTTGCCCACGTTGTGGTTCCGAAACACGTGGTCGTGGGGGTACCCGGGCGAACGCCCAGCGCTGTCCGCCGTGGCCGGCACCAATGGGACCGGCCCGGTCATCGCCGCCAGTCACCCAAATGTCGGACAATACTGGCTCGCCGCCCGGCCGCCGAGTACCACCGGAACGGCGGCAACGCCAGACCTGCTGTTCACCGAAAACGAAACCAACTACGAACGGCTGTGGGGCGTGCCGAACCGCACACCGTACGTCAAGGACGCCATTGGCGAGGCCGTTGTCCACGGACGGGCAGACCTCGTCAATCCCGCACAAACCGGCACGAAGGCCGCGGTTCATTACCTGCTGACCGTCGCCGCCGGCGCAACCGAGACCGTTGACCTCCGGCTCTCAGACACCCGGCATCCAGACCCGTTCGCCGACATCGACTCCATATTCAAGGCGCGCAGAGATGAAGCCGACGCGTTCTATCTCCCGCTGCAGGGCGAAGGACTTGGCGAAGACGGTGCACTCGTCCAGCGCCAGGCATTCGCGGGCCTCCTCTGGACCAAGCAGTTTTACCACTACGACGTCGAGATATGGCTCACTGGCGACCCGGCCGGCCCCACGCCACCCGCTTCCCGCCTTCACGGCCGCAACAGCGATTGGCGCCACCTCAACAACGACGACATCCTCGCGATGCCCGATACCTGGGAGTATCCGTGGTACGCAGCATGGGACCTCGCCTTCCACTGCATCCCGATGGCGCTCATCGACCCGGCCTTCGCCAAAGGGCAACTGATCCTCCTCTTACGCGAGTGGTACATGCAGCCGAACGGCCAGCTGCCCGCCTACGAGTGGGCGTTTGACGACGTGAACCCCCCGGTCCACGCATGGGCGGCATTGCGGGTCTACCGGATAGAGCGCCGCGTGACGGGGCATGCGGACCGAGAATTTCTTGAACGCGTTTTTCAGAAGCTCCTGCTCAACTTCACCTGGTGGGTCAACCGCAAGGACAGTGAGGGCAACAACGTCTTCGAAGGTGGATTCCTGGGCCTCGACAATGTCGGTGTATTCGACCGCAGCAAACCGTTACCCGGCGGGGAGCACCTGGAGCAAGCCGACGGCACGGCCTGGATGGGCACCTATTGCCTCAACATGCTCGCGATCGCGCTTGAACTGGCCGAAAGCAACCCTGTCTACGAAGACCTCGCGACGAAGTTCTTCGAACACTTCCTCTACATCGCCGGTGCCCTCAACAACCTCGGCGGCGATGGCATCCCGCTCTGGGACGAAGAAGACCAGTTCTTTTACGACGTGGTGCACTTCCCCAACGGCTCATCGCTGAAGGTCAAAGTCCGTTCCGTGGTCGGACTAATCCCGCTGCTGGCCGTCGAGACGTTCGACGACCAGATGCTCGAACGCCTGCCGATGTTCGCTCAACGCATGCGCTGGTTCCTCGATAACCGCCCGGACCTTGCCCGCCTCGTTGCGCACTGGGAAATTCCGGGCCAGGGCGAACGTCACATGCTGGCGCTCGTCCGCGGCCATAGGTTGAAGGCACTCCTCGAACGTGCATTGGACCCGGAGGAGTTCTTGAGCGACCACGGCATCCGGTCGCTGAGCCGCTATCACCGCGACCACCCGTTCAAGCTTGAGGTGAATGGGACCACGCAATCGGTGGATTACGAACCGGCCGAATCGACCACGCCACTCTTCGGTGGAAACTCCAATTGGCGCGGGCCGGTCTGGTTTCCTATCAACTACCTCGTCATCGAAGCGCTCCAACGCTTTCACTTCTACTACGGTGACGACTTCCTCGTGGAGTGCCCGACAGGGTCGGGAAAGCAAGAAACGCTCTGGGAGATTTCGCAGCAGCTTTCGCGCCGCCTCGCCGGGCTCTTCCTCCGCGACGCCTCTGGCAAGCGTCCCGTCTTCGGCTCGGTCCAACGTTTTCAGGATGATCCCAACTGGCGGGACCACATCCTGTTCCACGAATACTTCGACGGGGATACCGGGGCCGGCCTCGGCGCCAGCCATCAAACCGGCTGGACGGCGTTGGTGGCCAAGCTTCTTGAGCAGCAATCACGCTGGCCGCGAGAAGCGAAACGGCCCGCCTACGAACCTACGCCGCCCAAATCCAACAGCATGCCGCAGTAGAGCGTTCTCCCGGCGAGTTGTTCGAGCTTCGGACGCCCAAAATGGCCGAGCGGTCAGGCTGCCTGGCTGCGCAAGATCCCAAGCATCGTCTGCTGGAAGCGGACGCGCTTTTCGACATCGCGAATTTCCGAACTGATCCGCTCAACCAACGTCGAAGTCATCTCCCGGGGCATGGTTTCGCGGGCTAACCCCATCGCGTCGATACAGTCGTCGATGACGATCTCCGCGAGCGGGCCCATCGCCGCCGCCACGGCCGCCGTGAGGCTCGCAAAGAATGCTGGCGATGCCACGGCCCGTACCGGCGCCACACGAGCGGCCAGTTCCAGCTTCAGGATCCCGCCAGAGACCATCGGCACCAGTGCCTCCATGAGGGCGAAGTCCTCGCAGCGCATATTCGCCGCAAGCTCGCCGACGGTCGACCGGCCATCCACCTGGGAGATGATTTGCCATTCGTGCGGCTGCAGCGTGATGGGGCCCGTTGGCACATCGGTCGAAAGATGCAGGACCGCATCTGGCGAAGGCACCACTCGAAGCACCGCGTCACGCTCCATTGCATGCCGCACTCCTTCCGAAAGGAGTCGTTCGAGCGGCTTGTCGATGGTGACATCCGTGGTCAGCACATGGGGCTGGAAGCGGAAGGCGCCAGTAGACCACCGAAGCAGGTCCGTGAGCGCGGTCTCTCCTACGTGCGTCGAAGAGATGGCATGCACGATCACCCCGCCACGCAGGAAAATGTCACCCCGCTCCGGACCGTCGGCAAGTTCTAGCCGCCCCGACTGGCCTCCGGCGGCCAGCATCGTGAGGATATCGCTCAATGAAAGCTGGGTGAGGCTTCCGGTAAGGCCTTCTGGCATCGTGTTGTCCTCGCAAGACCAAGTTTTTGGGCTCAAGACCAAGTCCTGGGCCCAAGACCAGATTCTGGGCTCAAGACCAGGTTCGGCGATTTCGACCTTGTCACGTCCGCGATTCGATTACCCGCCAGGACCGTCGCGAGACATCGTCGAAGTTGGCGGTCGTCATCACTTCGTTCCGCGCCGCCCAGTGCCGGGCGAGCTGTTTCTTGACCCCCGAATCCTTCCGCCAGGCGGCGACCACGACATCGACGGTCATCCGCGCGACCGGCATGTCGGCATCCGCCTCGCACACCACGAAAAGCACCGCTTCGCCCAGGTCTTCCGCGAGCAGACGCCATGTGTCGTAGACGAATTCCGCCCGGCTGGACGGCCAGCCTGCTCGTTCGGCGGCCGTAAATGCCTGCGCGACTTCCCGGCCAATCGTGTTCATGGTTGCTGTCGCCAGCGCTGCCGGCGTGGAACTCACGATGACGCTGCCACGGTTATCGCAAACGAAGGCGCCGCCCACACCGGGCAGGACGCTTAGCTCCTTGAGGCCCTTGTCCATTCCGGCTCCCGATCAGGCGACGAACTCTTGAAGATCATCGGCAAGATTGAGCTGCTCGATGAGGCCTGCGTTCCGTTCTGTCAGTTCCGAAAGTTCCATCCGGACGCGGGACTCCAGGTCCGCGCGCTTGAGCTGGAACGCCAGCCGCGAGATCGTGTCCGTTAGGCAGTCCCCGAGCCCGCGATTGAAATCGCCGGGCAGCGCGCTTTCGAAACGAATTGTGCCAGCCTTGTACTCAAACTCGGCCGCGAACGGGTCGAGGAACGGATAGGTTGCGGCACGTGCGACCAGCACCTCTTTGAACGCTGAAACGAACCGTCCCGGCTTGGAGAGTGAGTCGACTACCTCTTCGACGCGGCCAAGAATCTCGCCCCACAGGGCGAGAAGCTGAGGACCTTCCGCGGCTTGTTCCGGCGCGAGCGGCAGCGGCGACGGCGTAGGCGCTACCGCCGCGGGCTGCTCCTGTTGGACGCGATAAACATTGAACGACGCCCCCACCGCCGCGGAATGCTGGATCACGGTCTGGTACACCTCTGGCCCCGTCGCCGACTGGCCATCCGCGTACAACACGCATTCGACCGTCCGGCCGCCTTCGATGAACACCATGGCGCTGCCCTTGCCGTTAGCGAACAGGATCTCGACGTAGCCAGTAAGGCGATCCTCTTCCAGCTTGGCCACCAGGCGGTCGAGGTTCGTGAAGCTGCTCGTGAGGTCCTTGTAAAGCACCTCCGCATCCACGGTCCAGAGCAGCAGTTGAAGCATCTCCGGCGTCAGAGCGTACACGTTGATGACGCCGCTCTTATCGCGTACGCGAGCAGCGAGGCCGCTCGCGGCGGCGTTGCCGGTCGTGCGTGCCAGCTCGCGCTCCTCGATAGCGGTGCGCGGTTCCCCGTTGGCCATGAACAGGACCGCCTCATACCCGGGGAACGATACCTGCACGTAGCCCGTGAGCTTGCGGCCCGACAGGTCGGCGAGCAGTCCCTCAAAATCCGTGAAAGATGTGTTGAGGTTGGAATAGAGTGAGCGGTCTTTCGGAAACATCATGGCTTGGACTCCCCCGTCTGGCCCGGCTCCCTCCCAGGGGCCGGGAAAATGCGTACTGGCAATGCGTTGCTAGAGATATCGCCGGACGATGAGCCCCGCCGACGCGAGCAGCGCTTCACCGGCGGCGCCGGGCTGGCAAGCGGCGAAGACGACATGGCCCGTCCATGGGATGCACACCGCGTCGCCGCGGGGCCCACTCCACACGATGTGGCGGAGACCGCTGCCGGCCACGAGCTTGCCCATCCCCCGGAGGTCGCCATCCATGGTCAGTGCTTCGCCCCGCCTGCAGGCGAACGTCGCCAGGGCGGCTTCCCGCGACGTATCCGGGTTGGCAGCATCGGCCGTGCTGAGCAGGTCCCCTTCGGCGGAACAAATGGCCACGCCGGTGACGCCGGGCGTTTCTTTCAACGCCCGCGCTGCCCGGTCGGGGCCATCTGCCCGAGAATGAGATGCCGGTGCGAGACTCATGTCCGTCGCTGCCTTCCCCCGCTGCCAGGCGTTGCTCAGGCGGCCGCGCGACGAACGCGCAGCCGTTCGATGGCCGACCGCAGACTCGCCTGCATCCGCCGAAGCGACTCGGCGAGCTGACCGATTTCGTTCCGGCTGCTGATGTCGATGTCCACGTCCAGTTCGCCGAGGCTCATACGGTCGGCCACATCGGCGAGGTGCGCCATCGGCCCGGTCACGGACCGCGCGACCATGCCAGACAGGAACAACGCAACGACCACTCCGGCGAGCGCGATGCCAATTTCGAGATAGAGGTCGTTTCGGGCCGTGCTGATGCGGCTTTGGAACTGGGGGATAAGCGGCGCCGTTGCGGCGTTGTAGATCTTCAGCGCAGAATCCACGCCCACTTCGCCTTCCGCCGAAATTGCGTCGCCAGAAACGCTGATAGATGTGGCGTTCACGATGCCACCATTGAGGCTGGCGAAGAAGGAGAGCGACGCAGCCTGCGTGTTGAGCAGCAGCGGCCGCATCCGCGATTCGAGTGAGGGGTTGTCGGTCATCGCCGTCTCGAGCCGTCGCGTGAGGTTATCCGACGCCGAGGTTGCTTCGCTCTGCTGGCCCTGGATGAACGTCGCTTCGAAGTCGGTCACTGGCTGGTTATGGCGGCCCGTCGCAACGCCGATGCCGTAGCCCTGCAACGTGCTGAGCGCTTCCATGTATTCGAGCGTCGTCTCCGTCAGCGGCCCGATCGACTGGATGCCGCTTGCATCCGAATCCTGGAACAACCGCGACGATTCTCCCGCCTGCGTCACAAGCGGCAGCAGTCCATCGTCGATCAGCTGCGAGTGCGATCCGAAGCTGACCGTATCGATTGAGCTATTGGTATCGCTCTTCACACGCCCCCATTGGTCGTTGACGAACGCGATGAGCTTCTGGGTGCCGAACGCATTGCCATACTTCGCATCAACCGCGTTGAGCGCGGCGAGGTCCCGTTCGACGGCCTGAGTCGATGCGGCCAGCGCCGGCTTCGCAGCTGCATTGCCATTGGCCACGGCCGTCGTCAGGTTGCGGTGGTTCTGCACCTCCTGGATGACCGGGACGACAGCGTTGACATACGTCAGGCCGTGGCTTTCCCGCTGGGCAAGCGTTACATCCGATTGCCGTGCCTGGTACTGGATGACCAGCAGCACGATGATGGGGATGCTCATGAGCGCCACCACCACGCTCAGCTTGGCCCGGATTGACGCATCATGAAGCGTGACCGTTCGAAGCACTTTCACCGCGAATCTCCTCCGTCGTTGGCCCCAAACGGGACCGCGCTGCGCCGATCAACGGCCGCGCAGCCCTGTCTCGTCAGGCCTCTTTAGGGATGTTCGGCGGCTGCGAGCGGGCTGCCTGAGCTACCATGGGTACAGCCGGTGTCGTCCGGGCTCCAGCCCGGTGACAGTGTCGAAACAGCCCCCAAACCGACGCACCGAGGCGCTTGCTTGTCCACCGAACCGCAGTGACTGACCTCTTCGAATCGCCCTACGTACACCTCAGCCGGGCGCGCTGCAACGACGTCGAACAGTCGCTGGGCAGCGAGTGGTTGGTGACAAACGGGACCGGTGGCTACGCTTCCGGGACGGTTTCCGGTGCCGCGACCCGGCGCTACCACGGCACGCTGGTAGCCGCCCTGCAGGCGCCTGTGGGCCGGACCGTACTCTCCGGTCCCGTGGACGAGTGGGCCGTCTACGCCGCGCATCGCTGGCCGATCTCCACACACGATTGGGCCGGCGGCACGATCAGTCCTCCCGGCTACCGCTTCATCGAATCGTTCCGCCTGGAAGGCACGATCCCGGTGTGGACGTACGCATTTGCCGATGCCCTGCTCGAAAAGCGCATCTGGATGGTCCACGGCCGCCAGACCACGCTCGTCCGCTACACGCTCGTGCGGGGCTCTGCTGACATGGAGCTTGAATTGCGGCCATTGCTCACGTGCCGGGATTTCCACGCCCTTCCATCAACAGCCGGATGGGCGCCCGAAGTGGCGTTCGCACCTTCACCCAATCGCCTAACGGCCCAGATGTTCGCCGGCGCACCCACCGTCTCGATAGAGCTGGATCGACGCTCGTTCGACCATTCGCCCGACTGGTATCGCAACTTTCACTTCCGCGAGGAGGCGTCCCGCGGATTTGATGCTGACGCCGACCTCTACTGCCCCGGCCTGTTTCGAGCGAGTCTCCGCCAGGGCGAGTCCGCTACGCTCGCCGTCAGCTGCGAAGCCAGCTCCGTACTTTCAGCGCCGGGGGCCGCTGACTCGCTCCTCGCCGCGGAGAGCGAGCGTCAACGCGCACTGCTGGGCGAGGCGGGTGTCCGGGA
>DATNET010000496.1:0-2933 GCA_035606745.1 Tepidiformaceae bacterium | reverse complement strand
ATTCTCGGCTTCAAGCTGAGCGCCCTGTGCTTCGAAGGCCCCGAGGCGGAACTTCAGCAAACCCGTAATGCGCAGCCAGCAATCGCTGTCACGAGCCTGGCATTGCTTAAGGTTGCGACGGAGGTATCGCCAGCGCTCGTGCGCCGTCCTGCGTTCGTCGCGGGCCACTCACTCGGGGAGTACTCGGCACTGGTGGCGGCAGGCGCACTGCCGTTCGAGGAGGCCGTCCGGCTGCTGCGGATCCGCGGCGAGCTCATGCAGGCCGCGGGGGACAAGAATCCTGGCACCATGGGCGCTGTATTGGGTCTGGACATCGCGGACTGCGAAGAGGTCTGCCGCGAAGCGGGCGCAGAAGTCTGCAACGTAAACGCGCCAGGCCAGATCGTCATCGGCGGACGGCGTGAAGCGGTGGTGCGTGCGCTCGATTATGCGAAGGCGCGAGGCGCGGCGAAGGTCATCCCGTTGAGCGTGAGCGGGGCGTTCCACAGCTCGTTGATGCGCGACGCGGCCGATGGCCTGGTACAGCCGGTCGCGATGGCAGCGATCAATGATTCCACGTTGCCCGTGGTGGTGAACTGCACGGCAACGCCCGTGACGGACGAGACGGCAATCCGGCACGAACTGGTCGACCAGGTATGCCGTCCGGTGCAGTGGAGCAGGACAGTGGACTACCTGGGCACCCAGGGTGTCGAGACGTTCGTTGAGTTTGGGCCGGGCCGAGTGCTGACGGCGATCATCAAGCGGATGTTGCGCAAGTCGAACTGCATCAACGTCAACGACGCCAGCTCGGTCCGAGTAGAGATTTAGGGCGCCATGGGTGAACTCGAAGGGCGCGCTGCGCTCGTAACGGGGGGTTCGCGCGGTATCGGCCGGGCGATCTGCATCGAATTGGCAGCGCGGGGCGCCCGCGTGGCCGTGAATTACCAGTCCAACGCGGGGCTTGCCGGGGCCGTCGTCGACGAAATTACCGCAGCGGGCGGAGAAGCGTTTGCGATCCAGGGCGATGTCTCCAGGGCCGGCGACGCCGGTGCGATCGTGAAAGCAACGGTGGACGCGTTTGGCGGCCTGGACATCCTCGTCAACAATGCGGGCATCACGCGCGACGGGCTGCTCATGCGGATGTCGGAAGAAGATTGGGACGCGGTCCACAACACGAACCTGCGTGGAACCTTCCTCGTAACGAAGGCGGCGACGCGGCCCATGCTGCGTGCCCGCGAAGGGCGAATCATCAACATTTCGAGCGTCGTCGGGGTCATGGGGAATGCGGGGCAGGCGAATTATGCGGCTGCGAAGGCGGGGCTCCTCGGCTTCACGCGGGCGGTGGCGCGGGAACTTGCCTCGCGCGGGATCACGGTGAACGCGGTCGCGCCCGGCTTCATCCAGACGGACATTACGGCGGCGATGACCGAGGGGCAGATTGCGGCGGTGATGGGGCAGGTGCCACTGGGGCGCATTGCCGAGCCTTCTGACGTGGCGCCGCTGGTTGCCTTTCTCGCGGGACCGGGAGCGAGTTACATCACGGGCCAGTGCATCCATGTCGATGGCGGAATGGTGATGACGTGACCGACAGCGTCATGCGGCGTGCGCGTTTCCTGGTGGTGGAGGCGCTGTACGAATCAGAAACATCGGGTCATTCTGCCGAGGAGGCCTACAACCGGCGGATCGAGGATGTCGGCGAAGAGGACCCGGACGTAGCCGCGGCGGGGCCGAGCGGCTTCGGCCGGGGCGTGCTGAGGGGCGTGCTGAAGCGACAGCCGGAACTCGACGAGCTCATCGGGGCGGCGGCCACGCAGTACCCCGTCGACACGCTTGCCATCGTTGACCGGAACATTCTGAGGCTTGCAATATGGGAACTGCTTTCCGATAATTCGGCGCCAGTGGCGGCAGTTGTCAATGAAGCTGTGGAACTGGCGCACCGTTACGGTGGGGAAAGTTCACCGGCGTTCGTAAACGGCGTGCTCCGGACGGTCAGTCAGCGAATCAAAAGCCAGAGCCCAGGAAATCCGGTTCCGCCAGCGGCGGGCCTTGAACAAGACCACAGGAGTACTCCATCCGTGTCCACTGTTTTCGAACGTGTCCGTGCGATTGTCGTCGAGCAACTAGGCGTTGAAGAGGACGAGGTAGTGCCGAACGCATCCTTCGTGGATGACCTCAACGCCGACTCGCTCGACCTGGTGGAGCTGATCATGTCGCTTGAGGAGGAGTTCTCGGGGGATGCCGGTGAGCTCGAAATTAGCGATGAAGATGCGGAAAAGATCGCCACCGTGCAGGACGCGGTAGACTATCTGAAGGACCACGGCATCGAGGACAAGTAGGCTGCTAGCGCCTGCGCGAGCGTTGGGAGAAGTCCCGGCCCAGCCTCAACAGTCTCGCCCGTGGAACAAGGGGGCCCGAATTGGAATTCCTGGGGATTGGTTACCAGGAAGTCCTGCTGATCCTCGTCCTGCTACTCGTCTTCGTTGGGCCGGAACGGCTCCCGGGGATGGCGTACCAGATCGGGAAGGCGGTGCGTACGATGCAAGAGTACGCGCGGCAGGTGCGCGACGAATTCAGCGACGAATTTACGTACATCGAAGAGCAGTACAAGACCGTCAAGGGCGAGGTCGATTCCACTCGTGAGACGATGCGGGCCGAATCCGCGAAGATGAACGCCGACCTGCGTGAAGTGACCCAGCCGATCCGGCTTGCGCCGACGGGAACGGACCCCGCAGGGAGCACCGCTACGAACAACGTGGTAAGCATCAATGACGGCCGGCCGATCGATACCTCCGGGATCACGATCGTTTCGCCCACGGATGACGCCCCGGCAGCAAGTGCCACGGCCGTGCAGGCTTCAGTGCCCGAGCGGTCCGCAACTCCACCTGCGCCGCCCCTGTTGTTTTAGGCCCGCATGAGCATGGAAGAAGAATCCTCGCTGCGTAACCCCGGGCTTC
>DATNET010000492.1:0-6276 GCA_035606745.1 Tepidiformaceae bacterium | reverse complement strand
GGGGGATGACTGCCGCTCGGCCGCACGGCATGGCCGAGGCCATGCTGCCTGCGATGGCGGCGTATTTCGCATCGGCTTCGCCCGCGAGAAGGAGCGCCGGCACGGCAAGCGTGGCCAACCTGTGGTGGAGCGGGGCTTGGGCCCCGGCGCCCATGCCTCTCAGGCTGTTCGCCAGGCCAACCTCGGTGTTCCTGAGGCGCCCTGCGCGAATGGCGGCGCGGGCCTCCGCCGGCAGGGAGCGCTGGGTGTCGAACAGAGGGATGCTTTCCCAGTAATCGACGAACGGTCGAATGCCGTCCCGCTCGATCTGGCTGGCGAGCAATTCGTCGGCCTTGACGCGGGCAGCACGCTCGTCCTCACGTTCGATGCCGGGTGACGCCCCGATAAGGATGAGACGCTCCATGCTCCGGGGATGTTGGGTTGCGATCGCCAGGGCGAGGCGGCCGCCCATCGAGTAGCCGAGCCAGTTCGCGTGATCGAATCCGGCCTTCGCGACGGCCGCGACCACATCGTCGGCGGCATTGGCCATGCGATAGTGCTCAAGATCGGCGGGCGCGTCAGAGGCGCCGTGGCCGACGATGTCGACCAGGAGGAGGGAGTGGCTTTCGGCGAGCAGTTCGCCGAACAAGCCCCATCCTTCAGAGGAGCCGGTGAAGCCGTGGAGCAGCACGAGGGGCGCGCGGTTGTCGTCGCCGCGGTGCCGCAGGTGCACGTTTAACGAAAACCCGGGTTGGATTTCGATTCGCATGCGCTCGCTCACCGGACGACCTGGAAGGATTCGAGGCTTTCACGGAGGGCGAGCGCAGCGGCGCTCCACGCCTCGCGGTGCATGGCCGCGTTTCGGGCGCGATCCGTTTGGATTTCGATGACGTGGAGCCCCGGATCTCCGACGCCCTGCACGGCCGCGCGAAACGTCGCCCAGTCCGCCGCCAGGGTGTGACGACCGCCATACATGCGCACTGCGAGCGAGAAATCGATGTTCGTTGGAGTGCCGAACCAATCTTCGAAGACATCGGTCTCGGTAGCCTGGGGAAGATAGTGGAAGATGCCGCTGCCGTTGTTGTTGATGAGCACTACCGTGAGGTCCAGCCCGTGTCGGGCCGCAGCCCAAAGGCCGTTCAGGTCGTGGTAGAACGATACGTCGCCGACGACCAGCACGACGGGATTTGTTGCGGCGGCAGCCGCGCCAAGGGCGCTCGACGTCACGCCATCGATGCCTGCGGCGCCGCGGTTAGCAATGATGTTTAGTGGTTTAGAATCCGAGGCGAGGAAGGAATCGAGGTCGCGTACCGGCATACTGTTCCCGGCGAAGAGCGTCGCTCCAGGCGGCAGAACCTGCTGGAGCTCCAAAAAAACGCGGCCTTCGAATAGGCCGTCCAGGCGCGCAGATTGTTCGCGCATCGCCATACCGGCGGCGTGATTGGCGGCGAGCCACCGTCCGGGCCAACCCGGCTTCACCTGGCCGCCCTCCATTTCGGCCGCGAGCGATTCCGCAATTGCGGCAGGGCTTCCGTGCACCACGACAGTGCTCAGCGCATCCGCGTCGCGCCAGCCGCCGGGGAGATCACAGATGATGTGGGCCGCCGTATGGTGCTGAACAAGGAACTGGTTGAGTGCCTTCGATGTCGGCCTGGCGCCGAAGCGGATCACACAATTGGGTACAAGCTCAGTGAGCGGCGCGGTGCGCAGGATGGCATCGTAGGAATCGAGCACGAGCGAACGATCGTGGGCCCCGGTGCGGAGACCGCTCAACGGGTCTGCGAGGATAGGCGCATTCAGTCGTGCGGCGAGCGCGGCGATCGCATCTGCGGGGAGACCGCCGGTTTCCGGGCCAGCGACGATGAGCGGCCGGCGTGATCGGCGGATTGCCGCCACTGCGGTGCGCACCGCATCGCTGGCGGGTGGATACGTTCCCGCTGGCGCCAGGCCGAGGTCCACACTTTCCGGGAACGGCGCCCAACCGTGGCTCGGCGAACCCATCAGCGGCTCTTCGAACGGGAAATTGAGGTGTACCGGCCCCGGCAGCGGCCCTCGCGCGACGTCAGCCGCACGAACGGCGACGGCGCGGAACGTGCGCTGTTCGCCGTCGCGGCCACATGGCAGCGGCAGTTCGTTCGCCCAGCGGACTGCGGCGCCGAACATCCGGGCCTGCAGCATGGTCTGGTCCGCGCCAACGTCGCGCAGGCGTGGTGGCCGGTCGGCTGTACAGAGCACAAGTGGGATCCGCGACAGGTCGGCTTCGACCACCGCAGGATGGAAATTGGCAGCCGCAGTTCCAGATGTACAGATCACCGCGACGGGCTGCGCTGTCGCGCGGGCGAGGCCAAGGGCAAAGAAGGCGGACGACCGTTCGTCCAGGTGTAGCCACGGCCGGATGCGCGTTTGACGCGCGAGCGCGACGGTCAGCGGCGTTGACCGCGAGCCCGGTGTGACGCAGGCGTGTTGGATTCCAGCAGCCGCGAGCCCATCGACGAAGGCGCGCGCGGCGGCTTCGTTCGCGGTGCCGGTGTCGCTCGCGTTAGTCGCCAATCAGCGCCTCCCGGAGCGGCTGAAGCTTCAGCTCTGTCTCGCTGAACTCACGGCCGGGCAGAGAGCCTTCAACGATGCCGGCGCCAGCGAAGAGCAATGCCGTGGCGTCGCCGACGAGCCCACTGCGGAGACCGACCGCGAATTCGCCGTCGCCAGCGAGGTCCGTCCAGCCGATCGGGCCCGCGTACCAGCCGCGGTCGATGCCTTCGAGCCGGTCGATGGCGTCGAGTGCTGCGGTCCGCGGCGAACCTCCCACGGCCGGCGTCGGATGCAGCGCGGCCACGACATCGAGGATGCCGGTCCCGTCCCGTAGCTGGCCTTCGAAGGGAGTGTGGAGATGATGGATGTTGGCAATGCTCATTACCGCGGGCTCGGCGGGCGCGGCGAGCTCAGTGCAAAGCGGCACGAGTGCCTCTCGCATGGCGGCCGCGACGAAGGCGTGCTCGCACCGCTCTTTAGGGTCGTCGAGCAATCCAGCGGAAAGTCTTTCATCGATGCGAGGGTCGTCAGAGCGTCTGCGTGTGCCCGCGAGGCTCGCGGCGCGCACCACGCCACCGTGCGCGGAACCAAGCAACTCAGGTGATGCGCCTATCCAATCACCGTGAGGCGCCGCGAATTTGAACACGAAGCAGGCAGGGTAGCGTCCCACCAGCCGAGTCAGGAGTTCGCCGGCCGATGCCGCCGCGGTGCGCTGCTGGCTTACTCGCCGGGCGAGCACCACTTTGCGGTAGCGCCCGGCGCCGATCTCGGCCAACGCCGTCCCCACCGCTGCCTGCCAGGCTTCTGGATCGACCTCAGGCACGGCGCGAAACGAAGGTCGGACCGCCGGAAGCTGTTGTTCGAACGGCGCAGCCAGCACCCGGTGGAGGCTGCCGCCGATGTCGCAGGCGGT
Source organism: Tepidiformaceae bacterium (assembly GCA_035606745.1). GTDB lineage: Bacteria > Chloroflexota > Dehalococcoidia > Tepidiformales > Tepidiformaceae > DATNET01. Next base: position 2,855 of record DATNET010000492.1, on the reverse strand, counting down.
GTCCGATGGTGACAGTGCCAGCGTGACGGCCCCACTCGCGCGGCCGTGTTCGACAGCGATGATGACTTCGGGGAGGATGAATCGCCATCCGCCGAACGCATCCCACGCCGGGTCGCGCACGGTGCCGGAAGGATAGAAGCGCGCCCCGCCGAAGAATCGCGGACGAGCGGCGGCGCCGCCGCTGTAGCGCACCTTTTGTGTCGCTTCTCGGAGGCAAATGGCTGCGTCCATGATGGTCGAGCTTCGTCCGCCGGCCAGGGTCGCGGCCGCGCCGAACCCGAACAGCGACGTTTCCGATGCCGGCCGTTCCCAGCCGACCGCTGCCGCCGTGCGCAGCCGAGGCAGACCACGGCGGATGATTTCGTCGACGAGCACCGCCGGTAATTCCACGGAGGCCAGCACCGGGTCTGAACCGCCAAGCGAGCGGATCTCGTCCGCGAGCCCCGCGATTAACTCTCCGCGCCGTGGCGGCCGGTCCAACGGATTTCTGGCCTGGCCAGGGCCGCTCGCCGTGGAAATTTGAGTGTGCTTCGCGACGCTGCTGCTTGCCGATTCCACGCGCATCATCCCGGCCGGTGAGGTGACACAACGTTACGAAGCGAGCCGGTGGGGCGCTGTGTGTGTGCTTACGGCAGCGCAGGACTGGGCGTCGAATCTATTCCAGCGATACAACGCGGCGCGTGTTCGTGTGGCGAACCCGGCGCCACCGCCTTAGCCGCCGCGGGACTCACGCAGGAGAGTCCTGAGCGGGTTCTTCACGGGCGGGCGGGATGATGAGCAGCGGGCGGTGAAGCTCGTGCATCACGCGGTCGGTCGTGCTGCCAACGAGGAACCGCCTGGAAAAGCCTTTGCCGTGCGACGACATCACGACGAGATCTGCATCGAGGTCGTTGGCGGCCGCGACGATTCCGGAAGCGGCATCGCCCTGCACGATGGCACTGTGCTCTCCTGGCTGGGCAGTGGCTTTGAGGTAGGCGGCGGCCGCTTCGCCCATCTGTTGTGGCACGTCTGGTGGCAAGTACGGGTACGCCGCGGCAGCAGGCGGCACGGCCTGATAGGCGCGTACGAGCGCCAGCTTCGCACCGAGCGTTTTGGCGATCTGCCTGGCGGGACCGAGGGCGCGCTCGGCTACATCCGAGCCATCGAGCGATACCAGCACCTGGGATATCTCCATCGTTGGTCCGCCAACGCCCGGGACCACGAGCACGGGTACCGTCGCGCCACGGATTATGCGGTCTGCGACGCTGCCAAAAATAGCTGCACGGAAGCCGCCACGGCCGTGGCTGGCGAGGACGATGCCGCGCACCCCCGGCTCATCGGCAGCATCCAGTACGGTGCTCGCCGCTGCGCCGGTGCGCAGCGTCGCGCGCGACCTTTCGGCCGGGATCCCGGCTTTTGCTCCCCGCGCCATTGCGTAGGTTTGGAACACTTCGGCGCGCGTCGCGTCCTCTGTTTCGCCGGAGCTCTCTTGCGCCTGGACGAACTCGATGTCCCAGCCAAAGACGTTCACCATGAGGCCAGCCATGGGGATGGCGTTTTCGGCATTTTTCGAGCCATCCAGCGGCACGAGGATGCGTTCGCGGTTCTCGTCGGTCATCTGAAGTCCCTCCGGCATGTCTTCAAGCGAGTATGCGGCGAAACGCATCGAGAGCGCACGGCCGTGCAGTGCAGTTTTGCACGGCCGCCCGGCCATTCTGGGACGGCGACGGCGTACGTTGCTCTAGCCCGCCGCCGTCATCGTCGGGTTGCGCTGGGCGATGATGTCCTCCATGCGGACCCGCATCGATGCCACAACTTCGGGCTGCGCGGGGATGATGTAGAACCGGTCGTCGCGGATCGCTTCGAAGACCGTCGCTGCCACGTCCTCTGGTTCGATCCCGGCCTTTAGGGCCGCTTCGAATCCGGCGGACCACTGTTGGACTTCTGGCCGCAACGCCTTGAGGTCCGTCGGTGCTCCGAATTCGGGCGGCCGATTGCGTTCGGATTCGAGGATCGCGGTTTTGATCAGCCCGGGGCAGAGCACCGAGGCGGAGAGCTTTGCTCCCATCCCCTTGAATTCCTTGTAGATGCCTTCCGTTAGACAGACGACGCCGTGCTTGGAAACGTTGTAGGGGTTCGCCGCTGTGAGCAGCCCTGCCATGGAAGCGGTGTTGACGATGTGGCCCTCCTCGCCGTTCTCGAGCATGCGTGGGATGAACGCGCGAACGCCGTAGAGGACGCCCATGAAGTTGACGCCGAAGGTCCACTCCCAGTCGTTGAGGGACGACTCCCATGGCCGCGACCGGAGGGTCGCCGCGGTCGCCGCCACGCCAGCGTTGTTGCAGACGATGTGGACGTTGCCGAATGTGGAGAACGCGGCATCGGCGAGCCGGTTCACCTGCTCCTCCGACATCACGTCCGTGCGCACGGCCAGCACGCGAGCTCCCTTCGCCTTGATCGCCGATTCGGCCATCGCCAGCGGTTCGCTTTCGATGTCCGCGAGGACAACGCTCATGCCCTCTTCGGCGAAACGGTGTGCGAACGCGAGGCCCATGCCGCTGGCCGCGCCGGTCACGACGGCAACGCGGTCCTTGAACTCCTTCATACTTCTCCTCAGGCCATATCGGGCCGATCTTGCGGAAGTCTACAGGCTTCTTTCGGCACAAGCGCCCGAGCCTGGCGGGCGGCGTGCAAGACGGCCAGAATTGCCCGTGCGGGGCCCGGGGGCGGCGTGTGGCCCTCTTGTGGCCACCGGCATATGCCCCTCGTAGTATTGACGCGCTGCCGAGGCTGGTAGACTGCGAGGGTGGTTCCACCGGTGAGCCGTCCCCCTGCCGGGGAGTTCGATTTTGGTGGCTTTTTCCGGGCCGTCGACT
>DATNET010000490.1:0-8237 GCA_035606745.1 Tepidiformaceae bacterium | reverse complement strand
GATGTCCCGCTGCAGGCGTACTTCCGCATCAACACGAAGGACATGGGACAGTTCGAACGCACGCTGATCATCTGCGATGAAGGCAGCCAGGTGCACTACGTCGAAGGCTGCACAGCCCCGACCTACAGCTCCGATTCGCTCCACAGCGCGGTCGTCGAGATCGTCGTCAAGAAGGGTGCGCGCTGCCGGTACACGACCATCCAGAACTGGTCGAACAACGTCTACAACCTCGTGACCAAGCGCGCCGCGGCCTACCAGGACGCGGTCATGGAGTGGGTCGATGGCAACCTCGGTTCGAAACTGACGACGAAGTTCCCAAGCGTCTATCTGATGGAGCCGGGCGCTCATGGTGAGATCCTTTCGCTGGCGTTTGCAGGCGAAGGGCAGCACCAGGACGCCGGCGGCAAGATCATCCACGCCGCTTCGAACACCACGTCGACGATCATCTCCAAGTCCCTCAGCCGCAACGGCGGCCGGACGAGCTATCGCGGCCTGCTGAAGGTCTACGAAGGCTGCGAGAACGTGAAGTCCAACGTTCGATGCGATGCCATCCTGCTGGACGAAACGTCGCGCTCCGACACCTACCCGACGATGGAGATCGATTCGCCGGACGTCCACATTCAGCACGAGGCGTATGTCTCGAAGCTGAGCGAGGACCAGCTGTTCTATCTCACCAGCCGTGGGCTGAGTGAAGAGAACGCGGCGAAGATGATCGTGAACGGGTTCGTCGAGCCGATCGTGAAGGAACTCCCAATGGAGTACGCGGTCGAACTCAACCGCCTCATCGAACTTCAGATGGAAGGCGCCGTCGGCTAGCCGTTCGTTAGCGGACGTTACCCGGTACATCGACGATCACGTTGGCCGTCAAGGCCCGCGGCTAGTGAAAGGTTGCGCAGAAATTGAGCTCTGCAATTGAACAATCCACGGTCATTTCCGATGCCAGTGCACGGCTCAGCAGGCAACTGGACGACGCGCCGTGGCTGGCGGAGTTGCGCTCTGGCGCAGCCGCCGCGGCCGATGCGCTGGCACTGCCGGATTCGCGCCGCGAGCGTGCCTGGAAGTATCTGGACATCAGCGGCCTGAAGCTTGAGCCGTATGCACCAATAGCGGGTCAGACGTCTCTTTCCGAGGGCGTCCCCGGTCTCACGCTCACGACGTTCGCCGCCGCAGACGCCCCCGCGCAGGCCGTGATTCAGCAATACCTCGGCAGCCGGGTGGACACACGCCGGAGCAAGCTGACGGCGATGCACTACGCCTACCTGCAGGACGGCGTGCTCGTGCAGACCGCCGCTAATGCCGAAGTGGGTAGCGTGAAAATTACGCGTCACTACGCCGGAGCCGGCGCTCTGGGCACGCCGCACACGCTCATCGTGACCGGGCCGAACAGCACCGTTTCCGTGATCGAGGATTTCCGTTCCGGCGAAGACGACATGCTCATGCTGCCTGCGCTGGAAGTCGTCCCCGGGCACGGCTCCCAGGTACGCTATACCGCACTGAATCGCTGGGGCACGAAAACGCGTGTCTTCACCGACCAATCGACCATCGCTGAGCAGGAAAGCGCGTACACCAGCCTCAACGTCGTCACCGGCGGGCTCGTGGTGAAGGGCTACCTGCAATCGACGATGGTCGCGCGCGGCTCATCGAGCGAGCTCTATGGAGTAACGCTCGGCGATGGCAAGCAGCATGCCGACTTCTACACCGTCCAGGACCACGTGGGCGCGGACACGCGCAGCGACCTGCTCTATAAGTCTGCGCTCAAGGATGAGTCCCGCTCGGTCTATTACGGTCTGACGCGGGTCGGCCTTGAGGCGCGCAATTCGGATGCAAACCAGGAGCAGCGCAACCTGCTCCTCAGCCACGGGACACGAGCGGATAGCGACCCGGTGCTGGAGATCCTGACGAGCAACATCATCCGTTGCAGCCACGGTTCCACCACCGGCCCGGTCGACGAAGAGCAGCTCTACTACCTCGAAGCGCGCGGCATTCCTCGCGAAAAGGGCGAGGACCTGCTCGTCCGCGCGTTCCTCGGGCAGGTGCTGGACCGCATCCCCGACGAAGCGCTGCGCGAAGAGCTTGAGGCTGTCGTCGATGCCAAGCTGGAGCGCGCTGGATGACGTGGACGGAAGTTGCCAACACCTCCGAAATTGCAGCGGGCACGGCACATCTCGTCGAGCCCAACGGACTCCGCCTGTTGCTCTGCAACACGGGCGAGGGCATCTACACCATCACGGACGTGTGCACGCATGACGGCGGCCCGCTCGACCAGGGGTGGCTGGACGGCAACCAGATCGAGTGTCCACGCCACGGCGCCCGGTTCGATGTCACGAACGGCCGGGTGCTGCGCCTGCCGGCCGTCCGCCCGGTGAAGACGTATCCGACGCGTGTGACCGGTGAATCCGTGGAAGTGGACCTGCCCTGAAGGACCACGGCGGGACCGGACACGAACCGCGAGGAAGGCGATGGACCAATGTTTGATGTGAAGCGTCTTCAGCAAGACTTCCCCATCCTGCACCAAGAGGTGAACGGGCATCGCCTGGTCTACCTCGATAACGCCGCCACCACGCAGAAGCCGCGGCAGGTCATCGAAAAGCTCGTCTATTACTACGAACACGACAACGCCAACATCCATCGTGGCATCCACGCACTGGCCGTGCGCGCCACCGACCAGTACGAAGCGGTGCGCGGCAAAGTTGCTAACCTCATCGGTGCTTCAAACCCGCAGGACATCGTCTTCACGCGCAACACCACGGAGTCCATCAACCTCATCGCACGCACCTGGGGCGACGCGAACATCGGTGTGGGCGACGAAATCGTCCTGACGGTCATGGAGCATCACTCCAACATCGTGCCCTGGCAGCTGCTCGCCCGGCGAAAAGGCGCAACCCTTCGCTACATCAACACCTCCGACGACGGTGTCCTCGATATCGATGAACTGCGCCGGACGGTTGGGCCGCGGACGAAGCTCGTCTCCGTGACGCACGTTTCAAACGTGATCGCGACGATCAACCCGATCGCCGACATCGCGGCGATCGCACACGCGGCCGGCGCGCTGTTGCTGGTCGATGGTGCGCAAGCGGCGCCGCACATGCCCATTGATGTCAGCCAGCTCGGCTGTGACCTGTACGCGTTTTCCTCCCACAAGATGTTGGGCCCTACGGGCGTCGGTGTGCTCTGGGCCAAGCCCGGATTCTTGCAGGAGACCGAGCCGTTCCTGGGCGGCGGCGAGATGATTTCGCTGGTGAAACCCGACCGCTCCACCTGGGCCGACGTGCCACACAAGTTCGAAGCTGGCACGCCGAACATCGCCGATGTCATCGCCTTCGGAGCCGCGATCGACTACCTCCAGGACCTCACCATGGTCGCCGTTCGAGAACACGAAATGGAGATCACGGGGCTCGCCATGGACCGGTTGCGCAGCATCGACGGGCTCGTCATCCATGGGCCGCCGCGCGCCGAGGACCGTGGCGGCGCGGTCAGCTTCGCCCTCGAAGGCATCCACCCGCACGACGTCAGCACGATCATCGATTCCTATGGTGTCGCGATTCGCGCAGGCCACCATTGCGCACAACTGCTCATGCGGCGGCTCGGAGTCCCGGCCACGAGCCGCGCCAGCTTCGCCATCTACAACGATTCGGACGACGTCGATGTACTCATCGAAGCGCTCCACCATGCCCAGCGGCTGTTTGCGAATGACGATGTCCGAACCGCAGTTTGACGACCTCTACCGGGAGATCATCCTCGACCACTTCCGGCGGCCGAGGAATCGCGGCGCCCTGCCCTCGCCGACGCAGCACGCCGAAGGGATGAACCCGGTGTGCGGCGATTCGATCGAACTTGACCTGCTGCTCCACGCCGGAGCGATCGACGCCATCGCCTTCGACGGACAGGGCTGCGCCATCAGCCAGTCGAGCGCTTCCTTGCTGACAGAGCGGCTGAAGGGCCGCACGATAGAAGAAGCGAGGCGCGTGCTGGAGATGTTCCGCGCGATGCTGATCGATGGCGCATTGCCCGACCGTGAACTCGGCGACCTCGAAGCGTTCGAGGGTGTGGCCAAACTGCCCGCCCGCGTGAAATGTGCACTGCTTTCCTGGAACGTGCTCCAGGAAGGACTCGACCAGGCCGGGGCGTCCGCGACGCCACCGGCCACAGCGGCAACCGCCGCCCCAGGAGGCAAATCATGACCGAAGCAACCGCAATTCCCACCAACGAAGAGTTGATGACGAAGCTCGCCGAAGTGCTCGACCCCGAAATCATGCTCTCAATCGTCGAGCTTGGCCTCGTCTACGACGTCGCCTACGACAACGGCGACGTGCTCGTGACCATGACGCTCACGAGCCCGGGCTGCCCGCTCGGACCCGTCATTCGCGGCGAAGCCTATGCCAAGCTCAAGGAGATCCCGGGCGTCAAGGACGTCGACGTCCAGATCGTCTGGAACCCGCCGTGGGACCCCCGCACGATGGCAAGCGAGGACGTGAAGATGCAGCTGGGCATCTGGTAGGCATGGGCGTCGAAGCGACAGGAGTCATCTTTGGACTCCTCTTCGGCATCCCGATAGGCATGCTGCTGGGCAACATCGCGATGGGGATCGGCATCGGCGTGGCAGGGGGCCTGGCGGTCGGCGTCGCCCGCCGCCGCGGCTAGCGGAGGCCGGCCTGCTCTTGAAAATGGTGTGCCTCCAGTGACGCGTTCGGCTGCGGAGTTGGCTCGGACGCTTCCCGAGAGGCGAACATCAAGTCAGTACCACGCACGCCAGTAAGCGGGCGGCCGAGCTTTCCTCAACCGCCGAATGGAGCGGATGGCGCCGCAGGGCCGCGCGCAGCGCTTGCGTCCGACCGCTGCCTTGGCTGTGTCGCCCCTCACCCGCCGGCTTCCTCCGGCTGCGCCTCGCGGTCGCCGTACTGACTATTGGTCGGCAGCTTGGGATATTTCAGCGTCCCTTGTGCCGCGTGAGGCATCCCCGGCTGTCTGAAATTCGACTGCGCCCGTTGACGAGACGAGGAAAACCCAAACCGGATGAATTTTCGTCCCGGCCGGTTGTCGCGCGCTCGTCCGCCGCTTCGGGCCTCGGGCCTCGGGCCTCGGGCCTCTGGCCTCGAACCGAGTAGACTGACATCACCATGACCTGCGAAGACGATACCGCGGAGCTGCTTCGCCGCGCCGGGCACAAGATGACCCCTCAACGGCTGCTCATCGTGCGCAGCCTGCGGCACGCGGGCGGCCATCTCACGGCGGCGCAGATTACCGAGCAGGTGCGCGACACCTACCCGATGGTGGATATCAGCACCGTCTACCGTACGCTCGATGTACTCAAGCGCATGCGGCTCGTCACGTCCACGGACATGGGCGGCGGCGACGCCGAATTCGAGTGGTCGCCGGAGCAGCCGCACCACCACATCATCTGCACCAGCTGCGCCGGCGTCTCGGAACTCGACCACGCCTACCTCGACAAGCTCGCGGCCCGCATCGAGAGCGATTTCGGCTTCGCCGCCGACCTCCACCATTTCGCCATTTTTGGGCTTTGCCGCGAATGCAAACATGCCGCGGGGGCCGCGGATGCCGAAACCGCAGAGGCTGCCGATGCCCACGCGTCGTGAGCTCCTCGCTGCACTTACAGCGTGCGTTGGCAGCGGACATGTGCTCTTCCGGCCGGAAGACCTCGCCGGCTACGAGTTCGATGGCACGGTCGAAAAGCAGCGGCCGCACGCCGTGGTGTTCCCCGCCGATGCGCAGGAGACGGCCGCCGTTATTCGCGCGTGCAACACCCTCGGCGTCCCGGTAACCCCGCGGGGCGCGGGCACCGGGCTGAGCGGCGGCTCCGTGCCGCGCAGGCGGGGCGTGGTCATCGCCACGGCGCGCATGCGGCGCATCATCGAGATCGACCCCGTGAACCGCATCGCCGTGGTCGAACCCGGGCTGCCCAACATCCAGCTTTCCGAGGCCGCCGCGGCGTATGGCCTCTTTTACGCGCCCGACCCCAGCAGTCAAAAGGCCTGTACCATCGGCGGCAACGTCGCGGAGAACGCCGGCGGCCCGCACTGCCTCGCGCTCGGCGTGACCACGAACCACGTCCTCGGCATCGAAGTCGTGACGGCAGCGGGCGAAGTGACGTGGCTGGGCGGGCAGGTGCCCGATGCCTTCGGCTACGACCTCCGCGGTGCCTTCATCGGTTCCGAAGGGACACTCGGCATCGCCACGAAGGTGATCGTACGGCTGTTGCCGGCGCCGCCAGCAATCGTCACGCTGCTCGGTATTTTCGACACCGTGGAGCAGGCGAGCGAAACCGTTTCGACGATCATTGCGGCCGGCCTCATCCCCGCGGCGATGGAAATGATGGACCGGCTCACGCTGCAGGCAGCCGAGGCCGGTCTCCAGTGCGGCTACCCGCCGGATGCCGGGGCGGTGCTCCTGCTCGAATTCGATGGCATGCCCGAAATCGTCGAAGCCCAGGCCGCGATCGCGCGGGCGCAGTGCTACGAACACGGCGCGCGGGAGGTTCGCACGGCCCGCGACGCCAAAGAGCGTGAGCTGCTCTGGAAGGGCCGCAAAGGGGCCATCGGCTCGCTCGGCCGGATTGCCCCCAACTACTACATCCTCGACGGCGTCGTGCCGCGCTCGAAGCTTGTCGAGACCATGGCGCGCGTGACGGAGATCAGTGAGCGATACAACCTTCCCGTGGCCAACGTGTTTCATGCGGGCGACGGCAACCTGCACCCGCTGTTGCTGTTCGATGAGCGCGTGCCGGGCGCTTCGGCGACAGTCCTCGCCGCGGGCGAAGAGATGATGCGCGCATGCGTTGAGGCCGGCGGTGCACTCAGTGGAGAGCACGGCATTGGTTTCGAAAAACGTGGCTTCATGCCGTGGCTCTACAACGAGGACGACCTCGAAAATATGTCCCGCATCCGCGCCATCTTCGGCAACCTGGGCGACTTCAACCCCTGCAAATTGCTGCCTAGCGGCACAGGCTGCGGCGAGGCCGGAAACCAGGCTGCCGCCATTCACGCCGCCGGACCAGATGCGTATGTCTGAAATCATGGCAGGGCCGCTCCCGCTCATCGCCGGGCGCGCGCCAGACACGGTCTACGTTCCCGAGTCGCTGACCGAGCTCCGCGATATCGTCATCGACAGCAGCTCGGTCGGCGGTACGACGCTGGTACCAACAGGGGGCCGCACGCAGCTTGAACTGGGCTACGCCCCGACAGCGCAGTTTTCCCTGCTCGACCTGAGCCAGGCGCTGCGTACCACGGCTGGAGGCAAGGGCGCTGGCCAGGCCGCAGCACAGGCCTCAGGCCAGGCCGCAGGCCCAATGGTGGAACACCAGCGAGACGACCTCACCGCGGTGGTCGCCGCAGGTACGACACTCGAAGAGCTGGCCGCGATCCTTGCCGAGGGCCACCAGTGGCTGCCCATCGACCCACCGCTGGCTGAATCGTGCACACTCGGCGGCGCCCTCGCCGTGGGAGTCGCGGGACCCCTGCGGGCGCGCTATGGGCTGCCGAAGGACTTCGTGGTAGGGATGACGGTGCTGCGGGCGGATGGGACGTTCGTCCGCGCGGGTGGACGTGTCGTGAAGAACGTGACCGGCTACGACATGATGCGTCTGTGGTGCGGCTCGCTCGGCACGCTCGGGGTTATCACCGAAGTAGCGCTCAAAGTGCTGCCTATCCCTGGCGAGCGGCACACGATCGTCACGCCACACGCCACGTACGAGGAAGCGTTCGGGTTCGCTTCGAGCCCGCTGCTCGCCGGACTGCGTCCCGAATTCTGCGTTTCGGTGCGGCAGACGAAGGGCTGGGAAACGCTCACGGGGGTCTCGAATTTCGACAGCCTCGACGGCGTCGGCCAACGCGCGTTGCTCGATGGCGGTCGGGACGCTGGCACAGATGGTGAGGGCCTGTACCGCGCTGCCCGCGATGTGGGATTCGCGTCCACCGATACGCTGACGGTACGGGTCGCGACGCTGCCATCGGCACTAGGCTCAGCGTTGGAAGTCCTGATCAAGCTAGGGCCGAGTGGCTGTGCCACGGTGCCGATGGCAGGCTTTGCGCGTGCGACATGGGAATCCGGTGCGCAGCCGGCTGCAGAACTGCTTGCCCCGGTGATCGACCAGCTACGCGGAGCAGTGCGACCATGTGGAGGGTCCGTAATTCTCGAGCGCATACCGCCGGAGCTGCGGGCAAGGCTGGACCCGTGGGGCACTCCGCCGAGCGCTTTTCCGCTGATGCAGCGGACGAAGCTCG
>DATNET010000489.1:0-3460 GCA_035606745.1 Tepidiformaceae bacterium | reverse complement strand
CGGGCTGCAGGCCGGCGCCGTGCATGGCCTCGATCATCGCCTCGGCCGCGCCGCTGCCATCTTCCAGGGGTGCGGTGATGTGATAAGCGTCGCAGCTCAGGCCGCCCCCGGCGAGTTCCGCATAGACGCGCGCGCCCCGTGCCGTGGCGCGCGCCTCAGATTCGACCACCATTACCGCCCCGCCTTCTCCGAAGACGAAACCATCGCGGTCTGCATCGAAGGGCCGGCTGGCGCCTTCAGGATCATCGTTGCGGCGGCTCAGCGCCTTCATGTTGGCGAGTGCCGCGATGGGCAGAGGATGCAGCGCGGCTTCCGTACCGCCAGCCAGCACGATGTCGGCCCTTCCGCTCTCGATGAGTTGCTTGGCCTCGATGTAGGAGTACAGACCACTCGCGCAGGCGGCAACGCTGGCCATGGCGGGGCCGCGCAGACCGAGATGCATAGAGACCTGGCAGGCGCCCATGTTGGGGGCCATCATCGGAATGTAAAACGGGCTCACACGGTTGGCGCCGCGATCCCTGAGCGTGATCGATTCTTCCATCGTGTCGATAGCGCCGCCCGAGCCCGTGGCGATAGCCGAGGCAGCGCGGCTGCGTTCCGAATCCTGGAGCACGAGCCCCGCGTCGTCGGCTGCGAGCTGCGCGGCGGCCACGGCGAACTGCGCGAAGCGCGACATACGTCGCGCACCCCGCGGGTCCATGTAGTGGCCGACATCGAAGTCTTTGACTTCCGCCGAAATCTTGACGGGCAGGTCCGAGGTATCGAAGCGCGTCGTCAGCGTGACGCCGGATACGCCTGCGACAAGGTTCGTCCAGAAGTCATGGGCAGTCAGCCCGATGGGCGTGATCGCTCCCAATCCGGTCACCAGTGCTCGGGTCACGCGTTGCTCCGCAGCTTAGTTTGCCTCCCGAAAGATGAGGCAGGAGTTGTGGCCGCCAAGCCCTACGGAAGTCGTCATAGACACGCGAACGCGACGCGACTTTGCGACGTTTGGGACATAATCGAGGTCGCATTCAGGGTCGGGCGTCGTGTAGTTGATCGTCGGGGGCACCTTCTGGTCGCGGATCGCCATAACGCAGGCGAGCGCTTCGACGGAGCCGGAGGCTCCCATGCAGTGTCCGGTTATTGGCTTGATCGAACTGATCGAAACACCATACGCCGCTTCTCCGAGGAGTTCTTTGAAAACCGCAGTTTCCACGCGGTCGTTCAACGGCGTGCCGCTCCCGTGAGGGTTGATGTAATCGACCTCCGAGGGATCGATCTCCGCCTTGCGGATCGCCGCCTTCATCGCCCGCTTTAGGCCACGGCCGGTCTCATGCAGAGCGATCATGTCGTACGCATCGTTGGAACTGCCGTAGCCGATCAGTTCGCAATAGATCTTCGCGCCGCGAGCTTTCGCGTGGTCGTAATCCTCGAGGATCATGGCGGCGCCGCCTTCACCGGCGATAAACCCGTCGCGATTCAGGTCGAACGGCTTCAACGCTTTTTCGGGATGTTCATTGTCGCCCGCGAGCGCACGCATGGAGCACCACGTCGCATGGAAGAGCGGCAGCAGGACTGCTTCCGAGCTGCCGGCGATCACCGCGATCGCATCGCCCCGCTTGACCGTCTCGAAAGCCTCGCCCAGCGTGCCGCCGCCGGTCGCGCAGGCGCTGACAACAGCCATGTTCGGCCCACGCGCGCCGGTTGCGATGGCAATGTGGCCGCTGATCGCGTCGTCGATGAAGTTCGCGACGAGGAACGGCGTGATCCGGCGCGGCCCTTTTTCGTCGAGCAGGCGCTGGTTTTCGACGATCATGTCGACTCCGCCGCCACCAGCACTGAAGATGACGCCGACCATGTCAGCGTTTTCCTCGGTGATCTCCAGTCCGCTTTCGTCCAACGCCTCAAGCGCGGCCGACATCCCGAAGGTGACGCCGCGGTTCATGTGGCGCTGTTGCTTCGCGTCGACACGGCTGCCCAGGTCGAAGTTCTTCACTTCGGCCTGGATCCGCACGGGGTAGGGCTCCGGGTCGAAAAGCGTGATAGGGCCGATCCCGCTCCGTCCGGCGAGCATGGCCTGCCAGGTTTCCTCTGCGGTGTGGCCCACGGCAGTTACCGCCCCCACACCGGTGACGACCACGCGGCTCGTCACTGGGCAGCGGCCTCAATGAGCACGAACCTATCGCCCAGCAGGCCATCGTTGTCGTCACTAAGGCTGACGCTGTTGACGTTGTAATCGATGCGGCGGACGAGCCGGGTAAGGACGTTCCCAGGACCTGCTTCGATGAAGAGGTCGACTCCCTCTGCCTGCATCGCTTCGACGGACTTCGCCCAGCGTACGCCGTGTGTGAGCTGGTCACGAAGTTCGGCATAGACTTCCGGCTGTGTTTCGAGGACGTCGGCGTTGACGTTGCCCACGAGCGGCCGCTCTGGGTCGTGCATGGGAAGCATCTGCAATAGCCGGCTCATGCCTTCACTGGCACGAGCCATGAGCGGCGAGTGGGAAGCGATCGTGATAGGCAGCCGCACAACCTTGCGCGCCCTGGCCTTTTCCGCGAGTTCCATGGCCATTTTGAGCGGCTTGAGCGCGCCGGAGATGACGTTCTGGCCCTCGCAGTTGGCTGTTGCGAGCCCCACATAGCCCTCTGACGATGCCTGCTTGCAGATCTCGGCGACCGTCTCCTCGGGCAGACCAAGGATCGAGGCCATACCGCCGGGGAACTCCGTGCCCGCCTGGTCCATGAGGATGCCGCGCTCCTTCACGAGCAGCAGCCCTTCCTCAAAGGTGAGCGAACCGGCGGCGACAGCCGCAGTGAATTCGCCCATCGAATGGCCGGCGAAAATGAACGGCTCGATCTTGCGGTCCAGCGAGGCCCAGCGCTCGCGGAGGGCCTCAAGCCACGCGATGGAGGTGACGAACGTCGCTGGCTGCTGATTGATGGTCGATTCGAGTTCGTCCTCCGGGCCTTCGAAGCAGAGCTTTGAAAGGCGCATTTCCAGCACCTCGTCGGCACGCTTGAAGATATCGCGGGCAGCCCGCGATACCTGCACGAGCCGCTCGCCCATGCCGATGTGCTGCGAACCCTGTCCCGGGAAGATGAGCGCCGGGCGGCGCCAGGGCTTGACGTCCTGATCCATCGGATTCGTACCCCTTTCATCCCCGCCACGGCCGAAGGCGTGACATACCCCGGCTTCCCGGCGCAGTCTGCCCCAAGTCTCCCTTAAACGATAGCAGAGTGGTGCACCAGAAAGAACACAATCATCCCAATTCGTGCGTCAAGCGCATCCCGGAGTGTGTCGGCAGGCCGTTCAAAAAATCCGTTTGTTGAACAAACGATTCGGTTTGTTCGTGTCGCGGATGTCGCGGTTTGGTGGCATGGGCGGGCAGCAGTGATTTTCAGGGTCGTGGGGTGCGGCGGCACCGTCGTGTGGTGTGCGAGATGGAGGAGCCATATGGGGAGCGTGGGGTGGTGCGGGG
>DATNET010000481.1:0-6879 GCA_035606745.1 Tepidiformaceae bacterium | reverse complement strand
GGCAGCACGGTTCCAACGGGCAGCGGCCGCAGGCCGGTGTGCGAGCGACGCATGTGCGTCTCCCGTGCTTGATGAAAAGCATATGAAACGTGTAGTAATCCGCCTCTTCGACGAGCGTTTCGAGCTGAGCCTGTGTTTGTTCGGCCGTGGCTTTCGGCCCGGCGAGCCCCAGTCGCTTGGCGACGCGCTCGACATGCGTGTCGACGGGGAGGGCCGGACGCCCGAGCGCGAAGAGCAGCACGCAGGCCGCAGTCTTCGGCCCCACGCCAGGCAGCGATCGCAGCCACGAACGCGCCTCTTCGAGCGGAAGCGTTTCGAGGAATGTGAGGTCCCAACTGCCGGACTTCTCCTTGACAGCGCGCAGGATGGTCTGGATTCGCGGCGCCTTTTGTTGCGCAAGGCCACCATTCTGGATGGTCGCAACGACCTCCTCCAACGGCGCCTCCGCTATTGCGTCCCAGGAGTTGTATCGCCGCATCAGCTGGACGAACGCTCTTCCGCTGTTGGTGTCCGCGGTATTTTGTGAAAGCACGGTGAGGATGAGCTCGGCAAGCGCGTCATGTGATGGGACAAGGTGCGGAGTGCCATACAGCGGCGCGAGCCGCGCCATTGCCTCAGAGGGTGTGAGCAATTTGCTGATGTGGATGCCTTCGCGTGCCGGAGGTGTTACAGCCATCATCTTCACTGTAACGGGCCCGCTGCACCACCGTTGCATTTTGGTGATGGATCCCGCGCCACTCGAAATTGTCGCCCCGAGACGGCCGTGCCTATACTCGGAACAGGGTCACGGGATGAAGTAACGCTTGCCTGGACGCGGGCGCTGCGCTCCCCGGACGAGCCCCGGCAACGCACCCGGGCATGGAGGAGTGCAGTTTGAGCGCTGTCGCGACGGATTACGAGACGGTTATCGGCCTCGAAGTGCACTGCCAGCTGATCACCAAGAGCAAGATGTTTTGCGGCTGCAGCGCCGACTACTCCCGGGCAGCACCGAACACGCACGTGTGCCCCGTCTGTATGGGCATGCCGGGCGTCCTGCCGGTCATCAATGAGCAGGCCATCGAGTACATCGCCATGACTGGCCTTGCGCTCAACTGCCAGATCGCGGAATTCAGCAAGTTCGACCGCAAAAACTACCACTATCCCGATCAAATGAAGGGCTATCAGATCTCTCAGTACGACCTGCCGGTGTGCGTCGGAGGCTGGCTCGAAGTCGAAGTCGGTGGGCAACGGCGCCGGCTTGGCATAACGCGCGTCCACATGGAAGAGGACACCGCGCGCTTGCTTCATCGCGTAGATCCTTCCACCGGGGACGCGTACTCGCTCGTCGACGTCAACCGTTCCGGCACGCCGCTCATGGAGATTGTGAGCGAACCGGACATGCGTAGTGCGGCCGAAGCTCGCGAGTACCTTGTCCGTCTTCGCCAGATCCTCCGCTACATCGGAGTCAGCGACGCGAACATGGAGGAAGGCAACTTTCGCTGCGACGCGAATGTGAGCCTCAGAGTCCGTGGCACGGAAGCGTTCGGCGCCAAAGTCGAAGTGAAGAACATGAACAGCTTCCGCGCCGTCCACGATGCGATCGAGTTCGAACAGAAGCGGCAGGCCGAGGTCCTTGAAGCCGGGGGCAGGATCTCGCAGGAGACCCGCGGTTGGGTCGATGAGCAGGGCATCACCGTGAGCCAGCGTTCGAAGGAGGACGCCAACGACTATCGCTACTTCCCTGAACCCGATTTGCCGCCGCTACGACTGAGCCGCGAGTATGTCGCAGGGCTTCGGGCAAACTTGCCCGAGCTTCCTGAGGCTCGCAAGGAGCGCTTCTCCATGCTCGGTTTGAATGACCACGAAGCGGCCACGCTGACGGAGTTTCGCAGCCGCGCGGACTATTTCGAAGCCGTTGCGGCTGCCGTCGGGCTCGGCCCCGAGCGGTCCGCAAAGCTTGCGGCGAACTGGGTGCTCGGCGAGGTCGGGCGTTGGGTGAATGCGCGCGAAGGTTCCTCCCCGGGCGATGCAGTCACGCCAGAACGGCTCGCGGAGCTCATCCGCATGGCCGAGGCGGGGACGATTACGGGCGCCGTCGCTAAGGACGTTTTCGAGCGCATGGCATCCACCGGCAAGAGCGCCGAGGAAATCGTCCAGGCGTCTGGCCTCTCGCAGATGAGTGGCGAAGACGAGTTGCTGGACATCGTGAAAAAGGCCATCGCCGGAAATGAGCGGGCTGCGGCGGACTATCGCGCGGGCAAGGAGGTTTCGATAAAGCGGCTTTTGGGCGATGTCATGCGGGAGACCCGTGGCCGTGCCAATCCGCAGGTGGCAGAGTCACTCCTCGTCCAGGAACTACGAAAGAAATGATGATTCTGCCTAGCGATATCGCGGGCCAGTGGTATACTCCGGCCAGATGACGCTCCACAACTGGCGCGAGAATGCTGCCGTGAAGTGGCTCTACCCGGGAATGCACATCAAGCGCTGGCTGGTGTTGCTGCTCCTCGGCGTCTGCCTCATGGGCCTCGGCATTTCCTACGTCCTGCGCGAGGCATACCTCACCTACACGCTCCCCGGCACGTTCTACTACATCACGCTCCAGTTCATCCCGCGCTGGGGCCGCGGCCTGCTGTTCATTGGCCTCTCGCTCTCCACCGTCGGCATAGCGACGTGGAAGCTCAACGAGTCGCTCCTTTATGCGTTCGTCCGGCCAGACCGCGATGGAAGCGTGCTGCAAGCGATTTACAACAAGCGCTTCCTCAGCCGCGGGCCAAAGATTGTCGCCATTGGTGGCGGCACCGGCCTGTCCACACTCCTGCGCGGGCTCAAGGACTACACCAGCAACCTCACCGCGATCGTCACCGTGGCCGACGACGGTGGCAGTACCGGACGCTTGCGCCAGGAGTTCGGCGTTGTCGCGCCAGGGGACATCCGCCAGTGCATTTCCGCCCTCGCCGAATCCGAACCGCTGATGTCGAAGCTCTTTCAATATCGCTTCGGCACCGGAAGTGGCCTCGAAGGGCATTCCTTCGGCAACCTTTTCCTCGTCGCTATGTCCGAGGTGACGGGGAACTTCGAGACG
Source organism: Tepidiformaceae bacterium (assembly GCA_035606745.1). Classification (GTDB taxonomy): domain Bacteria; phylum Chloroflexota; class Dehalococcoidia; order Tepidiformales; family Tepidiformaceae; genus DATNET01. The sequence goes on along the minus strand of DATNET010000481.1, from coordinate 3,818 downwards.
GCCATCCACGAGGCCAGCCGCGTCCTGAACGTTCGAGGGAGCATCCTTCCGTCGACACTCGAAGATGTCACCCTCAGCGCACGCACGAACGAAAACGAAATCGTGCACGGCGAACACAACATCACCGAGCGCGGTACCGCGATCAAAGAACTGTTCCTCAATCCGGCGTCGGCGGAAGCCCACCCGGACGCAGTGCGGGCGATCCTCGATGCCGACCTGATCGTCATCGGCCCCGGAAGCCTCTACACGAGCGTGATGCCCAACCTGCTCGTCGATGGCATCCAAAAGGCGCTCTGTGCGACGACCGCGCTGCGGCTCTTCGTCTGTAACGTCGCGACGCAGCATGGCGAGACCGACGGGTTTAGCGTGGTGGAACATCTCGAGGCGATCGAACGCCATAGCCAAAAGGGCCTGATCCACGGAGTCATCGCGAACAACAACATCGCCGAAGAACTCCCGGAAGCCTGGCATTCGAGCGCCGTTCCCGTAAACACTGCCGGCATGGCCGCCTTCCCCGGCATGCGGTTGACCGAGGCGGACGTGGTAGCTGAAGAGAATCGTTACCGGCACGACCCCGCGAAACTCGCCGCTACGATCCTGCGCATGTACGATAGCCGGGATTCATTTGCGGTTTCTCCCGCGCCCCTCGTCGCGGAAGAGCCAGTCCTCCTGCCACGGTAAAGCACTATGTTCCTGAACGTCCTTCAGATTGTCGTTTCCGTCATCCTTGTGGTGATCATCCTGCTCCAGGTCAAGGGGTCGGGATTTGGCGCCGCGCTCGGAGGCATGTCGGGTGGTTCGGTTTATCGCACCAAACGGGGCCTTGAACGGACCCTCTTCCAGGCCACCATCCTGCTCACGATCGTGTTTATCTTCGTCTCGTTCCTGAGCGTTCAGTCTCAGAAGTAGCGAGGTTCATGTCGCGCGCTCGGACGCAGTCGCACCGCCGGCCTGCCCTGCTCGGCGTACTGTTAGTTATCGCGATCATCGCCGCGGCGGGCGCGTTCCTGCTTCGCATATCTGGCAAAAGCACCACTATCGGCGCCAGCAGTTCGGTTTACACCGAAGCCGTGGCGGGCCAGTACCAACGCATCAACCCGGTCTACGCAAGCCTCAACGCGGTTGACGCGGACCTTTCGCAGCTCATCTTTTCAGGGCTCGTGAAGCTCGGACCAGATGGCGCGGTGCAGCCCGGCCTTGCCGCCCTGCCCCAGGTCTCGACGGACGGCACCGTCTACACCTTCAAGCTGCGACCAAATCTGCAGTGGCAGGACGGCACACCAGTGACTTCCGCCGACGTGGCATTCACTGTCAAGACCCTCGTGGACCCGGATTTCAAGGGTGATTCGGCCGTCGCGGAAGGATGGCTCGATGTTGCCGTGGCCACCCCGGACGCCCGGACGGTGGTCGTCACGCTCAAGCAGGCATCGGCCCCGTTTCTCGCGAGAAGCGCAACCGTTGGCATTCTCCCCCAACACTTGTTGAACGGCCTGACGGCCCAGCAGCTTTTCGAAGCCCCATTCAATTCCGCGCCAATAGGGACCGGGCCTTACAAATTGCAATCGATCGACTCGCATGGCGCCACGCTGGTCGCGAACAGCTCCTATCAGCCGGCGGCCCCGAAGATTTCAACCATCAAGCTGCGGTTCTACGCTGACTATTCGAGTGCGCTTCGCGCGCTGCAATCAGGGGACGTGAACGGTCTCATGGTCCGCGATACCCTGACTGAGCAACAGGTCGACGACCTGAAGAAGGTCAAAGGTATGAAGCTCGAGCAGCCCGAGGCCGGCGCCTACGTGGTGCTCTATCTCAACAACGACCAGGCCGCGTTCTTCGCCGACGCCAGGGTACGACAGGCGATCTCGCTCGCACTGGACCGGCAGACATTGGTGCAGCGCGTCTACTTCGGCATCGCCACACCCTCGAGTTCGCCAGTCGCGCCCGGGAGTTGGGCTTACGCAAAGCAGTACGACAAGCCCACCGCCGACATCGCCCAGGCAAAGGCCCTGCTGAAACAGGCGGGTTGGACGGCTCAGCCCGACACAGGCATCCTCGTCAAGGCCGGCCAGGAGTTCCGTTTCACCATCCGCACCGACGACGACCCCACTCGCGTCGCCGTCGCAAACGAGATCGCGCGCCAGCTCGACCCGCTTGGCATCAAGGCGACTGTCGCGAGCACCACGTTCACCGTGCTGCGCCGCGATTTCTTGCAGGACCGCAAATACGATGCCGCGGTCGCCGCGTGGGACCAGGGGCCGGACCCGGACCCATACTTCGGGTGGCATAGCTCCCAGACCGGCCAGGCCGGCCTGAACCTCGCGAACTACGCCAACGCCATCTCCGATGACCTCATCGCCAAGGGCCGGACAACGAACGACGATGTTGTTCGGAAGGACGTCTACACGCAGTTCCAACAGGTTTGGAGCCAGACCGCCCCGAGCGTCGTCGTTGCCTACCCGCAGTACCTCTACGCCCATACGGCGAGCCTCCAGGGTGTGAACCTTGGCGTCCTCTTCGATGGGTCGCTTCGCTTCAGCGACGTCGCGTCATGGCACGAATAGCGGCGCTGCAGGTCCAAAAAGGTCTACCCGATGCGCGCTGAAGACACGACCGTCGTATTCATGGGCTCGCCCGCGTTCGCCGTGCCGAGCCTGCGGGCGCTCGCCACGGCGGGATACCGCGTCGTAGCGGCCGTAACCCAGCCGGACAAGCCCGCTGGCCGGGGAGGCGCCCTGCATGCACCCGAGGTCAAACGCACGGCGCAAGAGCTGGGAATACCGGTGGTCCAACCGGACTCGCTGCGTGATCAGGCCGTGCAGGCGCATCTGGCATCGTTTGAGGCGGAGGTCTTCGTGGTCGCGGCGTATGGGAAGCTGCTGCCCAGGGCGGTGCTGGCGATGCCCTCGCATGGCTGCATCAACGTCCATGCGTCCTTGCTGCCCCGCTGGCGAGGTGCATCGCCGATAGTCGCAGCGCTCCTCGCAGGTGACGAGGAGACAGGCGTGACCCTCATGGAGCTGGCGCCGAGGATGGATGCCGGGCCGATTATCGCCGCCCGCGCGATGCCCCTCTCGCCGCGCGACACGACCCACGTAGTGGAGCCGCGACTGGCCGAACTCGGAGCCGAACTGCTCGTCGAGACGCTGCCGGGTTGGCTCCGTGGTGAGATCGTCGCCAAACCGCAAGATGAAAGCGCGGTCACGACGTGCCCGCTGATCACCAAAGCCGACGGACACCTGCAGTCCGGGATGTCGGCAGAGCAGGCGGAGCGAGCCGTCCGCGCCTACAACCCCTGGCCCGGGGCGTTCGTGGAATACCGTGGGCAGCGCCTCGCGATCTGGTCCGCCTCGGTGGCCACAGGGCCCAACCTGGAGCCGGGAACGATGCAAATCCATGGGAAACAGCCGGCGATTGCCTTCGCTGGGGGCTGGCTGGTCCTGGAAGAAGTCCAGCGACAGGGCTCGAAGCGGATGTCCGGCCAGGCGTTTGTCGCAGGCGAGCGCGGTCAGCTCGCCCCGAAAGTAGGGCTGGCATGACGGACCTCTATCGCCTCCAGCCAGAAGAGATGGACGCGCTGGTGTCGCGGCTTGGCGTCCCACGGTTTCGCGCCGACCAGTTGCTGAGGTCGCTCTACCACGACTTCCCCCGCACCCTGGAAGAGGTGACGACGCTACCCGCCGGCCTGCGTGCGCGCCTCACCTCAGAGGGATACACCGCCGGCGGCGCACAGGAGGTCCGCCGGGTCGTGAGCGACGACGGCTTCACGACCAAGCTGCTATTGCGGATGCTCGACGGCAGACTCATCGAGACGGTGCTCA
>DATNET010000476.1:0-2754 GCA_035606745.1 Tepidiformaceae bacterium | reverse complement strand
AGAAGCGCTCGTCGACATCTCGTCCCGACCACCACCGCCATCCGGTCGGAGTCAGCCGGATCGTCACGTCGTCAGCCGCCGCGAACGACGGCCCAATTCTCGTGTCTTCGATCGCCTCCCGCGTCAGGTACCGCTTCCGGATGTTCGCGTTGATTGCTTCCGCTTCATTCCCCTGCAGAATGTCGGTCGCTCCTGACGCGGACACCCAGCGATCCATCCCTGGCTGCCGCGCGTCGAGCGTGATCGATGCGGAGGGCCTGTTAAAAAGGTTCTTGACCTTCCTGCTTGCCGAGTTCGACTCGATGTAGAACCGACCTTCCTCGAACATGAACCATACCGGGGTCTGATGGATGGTCCCCTCGGGATCCTGCGTCGCGAGGACGGCGTATCGCCGTTCGGACAGCAGCGCCCGGTACTCGTCCGTCAGTTCAGACACGTTAACCTCCTCTCGGCGGGCTCCTCGCTCGGCGGCATTCTCCGATTCGGTCGCCACCAGGTCAACCACGGCCCCGGCGCTGGGGTTCCCCGCAGGACAGGTATCCGTTGGGCGGGGATGGTCGTTGAGCAAACGCTTGGCGCTCTTGGCGTCCTTGGCGGTTAGAGCCTCGTCCCCTACCGGTGGCCCTGCACGAGGGAGAGGAACTCTCCGCGCGTGACGTCGGATTTCTTGAAGGTGCCGCGCATTGCGCTCGTAACCATGCGGCTGCCGGGCTTCTTCACGCCGCGCATGGTCATGCATAGGTGCTCAGCTTCGACCACCACGGCAACGCCGTCAGGATGAAGCTCGTCCATGATGGCGTTTGCCACCTGGCTGGTGAGCTGTTCCTGGATCTGGGGGCGGCGCGCGAACGCTTCGACGACGCGCGCCAGCTTGCTGATGCCGACGACCCGGCCGTCGGGCACGTAGCCCACGTGGGCCTCGCCGTGAAACGGGAGGAAGTGGTGTTCGCACATGCTGTAGAAGGGGATGTTGCGGAGGATGACCATTTCGTCGTGGGCGACTTCGAACCCGACCTTGAGGTATTCGGTGGGGTCGAGCTCGCGGCCGCCGAGGATCTCGGCGTACATCTCGGCGATGCGGCGGGGCGTGTCTACGAGGCCCTCGCGGGAAGGGTCTTCGCCAAGCGACAACAGGAGTTCGCGCAGGGCAGCTTCGACGCGAGCGGAATCGATGAGAGGTTCTTGGTTCAAACGGCGGGCCTTCCTTTGCGTAAACAGGGATCCTACCAGCGGGGCGTGCAGGTGGCACGGTAGGCCTGGGCCGGGCCGGGGCCGGGCCTAGGGCCGAGGTCCCGGGCCGAGTTCGGAAGGCGGCCCGGCCGGATCCTGCGGGACCGCGGGATCTGCGCCCGAAAACGGCTCGATGGCAGTGCGTGCTTCGCTCCGTCGCTGGATCAGCAGTGCCACGTACCAGCTGCCGACAAGCACGATCAGGCCGACGACCATGTCGATGATGAGGTGGTTGGCGGTTGCGATGATGGCCCAGCCCATGAACGCGCTGATGAGGAAGCCCGCGAGCCAGCCCCACGGGTTCCGGGTGTTCGCCCAGATCGCGGCCGTGCACACGGCTATCCAGCCGAAGTGAAAGCTGGGGATGGCGGCGAAATCGTTGCGGATGAGCGAGGGCTGGGCGTAATCGACGGCCGTGTGACCGCCAAAGATGGTGTCGACGAAGCCGTAATGGTAGCCATGTTCGGCCATGAGGCGCGGCGGGGCAGCCGGCAGGGTGTAATAGAACAGCAGGCCGATGACCATCGAGACGAAGAGCGTGTTACGCAACAACATGAAGCGGTTGCGACCGCGAAACCAGAGCCAGACGCCGACCGAAGCCAGCGCCGGAAAGTGCCCGTAGGCGTAGATAAAGTTGGCGGTTTCGCGGGACCAGTGGTACTTGATCGACCACTTCTGGATGTCGGGCTCCCAGAAGACGTGCAGCCACTTTTCGAACTTGACGAGGTTGTCGGTGAAGTGGAAGGCGAAGGTGTCGTGGCCGGGCGCCTGGCCGCGGAGGATGAAGTACACGACCATGACGACGATGACGATGCCGAAATCGCGCGCGAATAGCCGGGCCCTGGCGCGCGCCGTAACGGGGGCGGGGGATTCCGCCCCGGCGGCGCCCACCCGGCGGCTCAGCGATGTGTCATGTGCCGGCATGCTCCCGGTGTCTCCGCGTCTCCGGCCGCACCTTGGGCCGGTCCATCAGTGTGGATTGCTCCGCTAACCCGAAATTGTTCTGTCCGCAGAACAGTATCGAAGCGGAGGGTCGCGCGGAGCAAACCGGGGCCGGCGGGCTGCACAGGCAGGTCACCTTATGTCACGAAGACGCGGGACTCTCGACGGGTGCTTTGATCCGGGCGATGAGCCCTTTGAGCACCTGTTCATCGGCTTTGAGGCTGTTGCGCATGTCGAAGTTTTCCGTCTTCCCGATTTCCATGCGCAGGTCGCCGAGATGGCTCTCGAGGATGTTCGTGAGCAAAACGGTTTCGCGGGGTTCAAGCTTAAGGTCCAAGGTGCCTCCAGGTGCGCACGGTGCGCCGCTACCTAATCCTGCCGCGAGAGACGCGGCGGGGGCATCGCGCCACCCTCGGGCAAGGTGTCGGTAGGCTCGCAATTTCGTGACGGCGGTGGGCCGGCGTAACGAGCTGTTCTGCTGGTGGCCCAGCGTGGCTCCGCAGCGGCACGCGACTGATCAGTACGGCGACCGCGAGGCGCAGCCGGAGGCCCGCCTTCAACACGTGTCCTGCCCGAAGACCA
>DATNET010000473.1:0-5832 GCA_035606745.1 Tepidiformaceae bacterium | reverse complement strand
CCATCGGGGCATCACGGCGTTCCTGGTCGAGGCAGGCACGCCCGGCTTCACTTCTGGCAAGAAGTTCGACAAGCTCGGCTACAAGGGCGTGGAGACGACCGAACTCTCCTTCGACGACGCGCGCGTGCCCGCGACGGCAGTCCTCGGCGGCAACGAAGGTTCGGGCTTCCAGCAGATTATGTCGGCACTGGAAGTCGGGCGGATCAACGTCTCGGCACGGGGCGTGGGCCTCGCCCAGGCCGCATTCGACGACGCCATTCGCTACGCCCAAAAGCGCTGGGCGTTCGGCAAGCCGATCTTCGAGCACCAGGCGCAACAGCTGCGGCTCGCCGAGATGGCCATGAAGATTCGCGCCGGGCGCCTCCTGACCCTCGACGCCGCGCGGAAGAAAGACAGCGGTGCGCGCAGCGACCTCGACGCCGGGATCGCCAAGTTGTATTCGACCGAGATGTGCCAGGAGGTCGTCCTAGACGCGCTGCGCATCCACGGCGGCGTGGGTTATAGCAAGGAGCTCCCGCTTGAACGCTACTATCGCGACGCCCCGCTCATGGTCATTGCGGAAGGCACGAGCGACATCCAGAAGACTGTCATCGCTCGGCAGATCGTGAAAGACTACCCCGTTTAGGATTGACGATTCGCGATTTACGATTCGGACCGGGCGACCATCTGATCACTTCACGGAGAATGACGAATGACTGTTTACGACGGCCGGGACAAGTTTGGGCGCTACTACGAAGAGTTCGAAATCGGCGACGTGTACAAACACTGGCCCAGTAAGACCATCACCGAAGCCGAGGACCACCTCTTCTGCGATATGACCATGAACCACCACCCGCTCCATTCCGACCGCTGGTACGCAGAGGAAGAGACGCAGTTCAAGCAGAACGTGGTCGTCGGGAACTTTGTGTACTCTTTGGTGCTTGGTATGAGCGTTGCGGATGTATCGGGGAAGGCCATCGCGAACCTCGAAATCGAAACGCTGAAACACTCGAAGCCAACTTTCCACGGGGACACGATCCGTGCCGAAACGACCGTGCTCGAGAAGAAAGAGACCTCCAGCGGCGACCGCGGCATCGTCACGGTTGAGACGCGTGGCGTGAACCAGCGCGGCGAAGAGGTCTGTTACTTCAAGCGCAAGGTGATGGTGCCGAAGCGGCCGTAGGCGCTTCGGAGGGCAGTGACCGATGCTATACTTTTGGCGTGAGCAGTTTCACCATCGTGCTCTCTAAAAACCCGGACGTCGGTCGCTATTCGGTAACGGTCCCGGCGATGCCCGGCGCGATCACCGAAGGTGACTCGCGGGACCAGGCCCTGCGAGCAGTCGCCGAGCTTATGACTCTCTGGATCGAGGTCTCCGCCGAACACGGCGAGCATCCGCTGGACGAGACGCCCGAACTCATCGCGGCGCAGATCGCGTCCGTTATCCAGGATCGCGATGCCGAGGGCTGGGAGCGGACGATTGAAACGATGTCCGTCCGTCCCGCTGTGCCTGTGGCTTAAGTGAGCCGGCTGTCGGGGTTCAGCGGACGGGAAGTTGAGCGCGTCGCAAAGACGCAAGGCTGGAACTTCAGCCGAAAGCGCTGACCACTTCATCTACCGAAAGGTTGGAAACGCTTTCAATCTTTCCATTCCTGGCCATCGATCTTGATGAGGGAACGTTGCGCCAGATCCTGAAGACCATGGGCCTCTCCGTCGACGAATTCCTGAGGCTGGCGTCCAACTAGCGGGCCGGAAGCGGCCGGCATGAGCGGATTGCGGTAGACTCGCAACATGCGGACCTTCACAGTCGTCCTGTCGCCCGATCCCAACGCCGGCGGATATTCCGTCAGCGTTCCGGCGGTGCCCGGGGCGTTGAGCGAGGGCGACACCCGGAACGAAGCGCTCGCGAACATACGCGAAGCGCTCGAAGGCGTGCTCGCGGTAATGGAGGCGGATGGTCAGGCTGCTCTCCTGGAGACACCGGAATTGATCGCGGCGGAAGTCGCGCTGGTCCTCAGTCTCAGGGCCGAAGAGGGCTGGGACATGCTCGTGGAGACGGCGGTTGTGAACCTCGAACACGCCCTTGTAGCCTGAATCGTTGGGAAGGTTAGCAGGGTTCTCCGGAAGTGAAGTCCGGCGCGTCGCCGAGAGCCTTGGCTGGGAGCTCCGCGGTGTCCGAGGCGATCACTGGGTCTATACGAAGCTGGCGGAACACCGAAACCTCTCGATCCCGGGACACCACGAACTCCGGGAGGGCACGCTGAGGAGACTCATCAGTTCGATGGGCCTCTCCGTCGACGAATTCCTGAAACTGGCGTCCAGGTTGCCGTACTCACACTACTTCCGCCGGCACTGCGGCCACGGTCAGATGCTCAGCATCGAAGCGCTGGATTAACTGGCGCCGCAGCTCTGCTTCTACGAGCCAGCGAGACCGTTGCCGCACGTCGCCGACGATTTCGAGGTGGACCTGATCCTCGCCGACCGCCAGGTGATCCACGACCGACGGCACCGTGAGGATGTCGGCCCCATGGCTGGCCGCCAGTTCCCGGCCCACAGCGTTTGCCACCTCAGTAGCATGATCGCTATCCGCCAGGGACACCTGCAGCACGACATGAATCCTGCTGAGTGAGGGCGTGCGGTTGACCGCCACAGCAATAGAACTGTTGGGAATGCTATGGACGTTCCCATCGCCGTCTCGCAGCACAGTTCGACGAGGATTGATTTCGATAACGGTACCGGTGGCGCCGCCCACGGTTACGAGGTCGCCGACACCGTATTGATCTTCGAGCAGGATGAACATCCCGTTGATGACGTCTTTGACGAGCGTCTGTGCGCCGAGGCCAAGCGCAATACCGACAACTCCGAAACCGGCAATGAGGGCGGAGACGTTCAGGCCCAGTTCCGCGAGGACGAGACCGGCGCCGAGAAAAAGCAAGAAAATGCCGAACGCCCACTGCAACGTGGCAGCAAGGGTATCGGCGCGACGTTGGACGAGCGTCGCGTCTTCCATGCGCACCCGGGCGGCTCGCGACACGGTCCGGACGAACATGCGTCGCAGCACGTGGCGGAAAAGAAGCTCCAGGCCCACCAAAAGCAGGATGATGATGACGATGCGAGAGCCATGCTGGCCGATGGTCGTGCGCTGTGCGTCCCACCAGTCCTGCCAGTCGCTCCACTTTGTGACGTCGAGAAAGCCTGCGGCGAATTCTGTCAGCGCGAAGCTCATGCGGGCGACAACTTGGCGTAGCTTTGTAGCAGCCGCTTAGGCCCAACGCCATCGAAGTCGACGTAAACGTCCACATCGCTTCCGTTGGCCGTGACCGCCGTGACCTTCCCGGGCCCAAACTTGGGGTGGTTGACGCGGTCTCCGGGCGCCCACTGGGCGTTCTCCGCCGGGCCGGCGTCCTGCCAGGGCGCCGAGACCACGGACTCGACGTATCCGCGGGGCGTGCCGCTGCCGAGGGAGCGTGTCAATTCGCTGGGGATGTCGAGGAGGAAGCGTGAGGCGGGGTTCGCCGTCTGGACGCCGAAGGAGAACCTTCTATAGGCGCGGGTGAGGTAGAGCAGGTCCATGGCGCGCGTGATGCCAACGTAGGCGAGGCGCCGCTCCTCCTCCATCTGGCGAGGGTCGTCGAACGATCGAATGTGGGGCAGCACGCCCTCTTCCATGCCCGCCATGAATACGACCGGGAATTCCAGACCCTTGGCGGTGTGAAGGGTGATGAGTGTGACCGCATCCTTGTTGCCCTCCAACTCGTCGACATCTGCGACGAGTGCAACGCCCTGCAGGAACGTGACGAGGTCGGTCTCTTCGCCGCCGACGTCCTCATATTCGCCCATTACCTCTCGGAGCTGGAGTACATTCTCGAGGCGCTCTTCGGCCTCGGCATCGTGGTCTTTCAAGTACCGCACGTAGCCCGTGGCGTTGAGCACTTCATCGAGCAAATTCGGCAGCGGTATCCCGACCCGTTCGCGGAGCGCAACCAGCATCTGAACGAATCCCTGCACCGCGCCGGCCGAGCGACCCGTGATGCCGGCGACGCCCAAGCCGGCGGCCACGTGGCTGCATGCCTCCCAGAGCGAACCTCCGAGAGCGCGGACATGATCCTGCAGACGCTCAATGGTCTGTTTGCCGATGCCACGGCCGGGCACATTGATGACCCGCAGGAGGCTCGCCTCGTCGTTGGGGTTCTGGACCAGCCGCAGGTAGGCAACCAGGTCCTTCACCTCGCGCCGCTGGTAGAAGCGCACGCCGCCGATCAGCCGATACGGGATGCGGTGGCGCACGAGCGCTTCTTCCAGCGGCCGGGATTGGGCGTTTGTGCGATACATCACGGCGACGTCCGCGTACCGGCGTCCAGCGTTCACCAGGCCGGCGACTTCGGAAGCGATAGCTTCGGCCTCCTCCTCGTCGTTGTACGCCTCGTAAGTAGTGATGAGCCCGCCGCCTTCGCGGTCGGTGAACAGGTGGCGCGGTTTACGGTCCGGGTTACCCGCGATCACGGCGTCCGCGGCTGCCAGAATGGCGGGCGTGGATCGGTAGTTCTGTTCGAGCAGATAGACGGTGCAGCCGGGGAAGTCGCGTTCGAAATAGGTCACGTTCCGAATGTCGGCGGAGCGCCACGAGTACACGCTTTGGTCGGGATCACCAACGACCGTGATGTTGCCGTGGACGGATGCGAGTTGCCGCGCGAGCCGGTATTGCACGGGGTTCGTGTCCTGGAACTCGTCGACGAGCACGTGGCGGTACCGCCCGGCGTACTTCTCAAGAGCGTCGCTCGATTCATCGAAGAGGCGCACGGCCTCGAGGAGGAGGTCGTCGAAATCGAGGGCGCTGTTTGCGTGAAGGCCGCGGTCATATTCCTTATACGCGCGCGCAACCACTTCGCCGAAGTAGTCCTTGACGCCGGCTGCGTAAGCTTCCGCGGTTATGAGTTCGCTCTTCGCGCTAGAAATGGCAGAAAGCAGGCTGCGCGGGCTGAAACGCCGGGGGTCGACGTGGATGTCGTCGAGGACCCGTTTCATTAGCCCGAGCTGGTCTCCGTCGTCGTAGATGACGAAGTTAGGGCTGACGCCAATCTCCTCGCCATCAGTGCGGAGCCAGCGGGCGCACATGGCGTGAAATGTGCCCATATGCAGGCTGGCTGCATCCTCGCCGAGCATCCGTCCAGCGCGCTCGCGCATCTCTTTGGCTGCTTTATTGGTGAACGTCACGGCGAGGATGCGCCAGGGCGCCACACGTTCGTCTCGCACGAGATGCGCGACCCGATGCGTGATCACGCGCGTCTTGCCACTGCCGGGTCCGGCGAGAATGAGGACGGCGCCGTCGCCGTGCAACACGGCTGCCAGTTGAGGCGGGTTCAGCCCCTCCACAATCGAAGGGAGTTCACTGGGAGGGGCGTTCGTCATTACGTTCGCAGTCTAACATTTCGCGCCGGATATGCTAAGGGAGGTGAGCGGTTGTGATTGCGAGGCCGGCGTTATCCGCGGCCATCCGGTTCGCGGCATCCTCGAACATGAGGCGGTGATATAGTGAAATGGTGGGGAACCGCGGGCTGCGTCGCCGTCGATGCATCGTGGTCAGGAGTTTAGATGGGCATGGTCCTTGTCTCGTGGCCCGGTGGCGATTGGCAGACCACCGCGAAGATCGCCGTTGCTTTACTGATCATCTACCTTGGGGCGATCTGGCTTACCCTCATCTTTTGGACGTACCGCGACATTCGTCAGCGCAGCCGCGACCCGGTGCTTCAGACCGTCGCCGTGCTCCTCGTCCTCGTTTTCTTCTTGCCGGGACATTGGATCTACCTGATCGTTCGGCCACGACACACGCTCACGGAGCTGTATGAGCGTTCG
>DATNET010000541.1:0-2690 GCA_035606745.1 Tepidiformaceae bacterium | reverse complement strand
AAGGGCGCGGATTTCGGCGGTGAGCAACGATTCATCGGGCACGGATGAAGGGTACCGTTTTGGCGGGCGAGACGCGACGCGGGTGGGTGCGGGGCGGCTGTTTGGACCTCCGGCGTCGAGCGCCGGAACTGGTACGCTAGGGGGGTGATTTACCTCGACCATGCGGCCACGACGCCTCTTCATCCGCTCGCGTTGGAAGCGATGCTACCGTTCTTTGATGGCACGTTTGGGAATCCCAGTGGGCTTTATGCGGCCGGGCGCGAAGCGCAGTCGGCGCTGGATTCGGCGCGCCGCGCGGTCGCTGATTGCCTTGGCGCGCGGCCGGCGGAGATCCTCTTTACGAGTGGCGGGACCGAGAGCATCAACTCGGCGATGGTTGGTATTGCGGGTGCGATGCGCCGCGCCGGGGCGGGCAACCACGTCATCACCACGGCGATCGAACACCACGCGGGCCTCCACGCAGCACAGCTCCTTGAGGAGCTCGGGTTCGATGTGACCTACCTGGGCTGTGACCCCCACGGCCGCGTCCGCGTCGACGATTTCGAACGCGCGTTGCGCCCCGAGACTGTGCTCGCGAGCGTCATGTTCGCTAACAACGAAGTGGGAACGGTCCAGCCGATTGCGGAAATTGCCGAAACGATTCGTGCCTATGCGCGGGTCCACGGGCATCGCGTGCTGCTCCATACCGACGCAGTCCAGGCTCCGGGGTGGTTCGGGCTCGATGTGAATGCGCTTGGTGTGGACGCGCTCAGTCTCTCTTCACATAAGTTCAGCGGGCCGAAGGGCAGCGGCATCCTGTTCTTGCGACGCGCCACCCCCTTCCAACCGCTACTGCGCGGGGGCGGGCAGGAGATGCAGAAGCGTGCTGGCACGGAGAACGTGGCGGGGATCGTTGGCACGGCGACTGCGCTCGCCATTGCCTCCGCCGGAATCCCGGAGCGCTCTGCGAGAGTGCGGGCGCTGCGCGAACAGCTCCGCGACGGAATCCTGGGCACCATCCCCGATGCCGACGCCAACGGCTGCCAGGAGAACTGCTTGCCGAACAACCTCAACGTGGCGTTTGGTGGCATCGAAAGCGAAGCGCTGGTTGAGGCGCTGGACGGGAATGGCATCGCCGTGAGCTCCGGTAGCGCTTGTTCGAATTCGACCTGGGAGCCGTCGCACGTGCTCATGGCGATGGGCGTGCCCATTCGGCGGGCTGTCGGCAGCATTCGCTTTAGCCTCGGCGAAACCACCACGGAAGCCGAGATAGCGGCGGTGCTGAGCATATTGCCCGGAGAAGTCGCGCGCGTCCGCGAATGTGACGTCAGGATGTAGAAGTCAGACCTCACCAACCGAACGCGCTACAATCCGCGCCAACCGATGGAGGCGCCAGCGATGTTGTTGCGCGATGTCCTGAACCATGCCGTCAAGCTTTATCCCGACAAGGTGGCGATCATCGATGGCGATGTCCGGCTGACCTACGCGCAGACAGCGGAACGCATCCAGCGGCTTGCTGCCGGCCTTCTCGGGCTGGGGCTGAAGGCGGGGGACAACATCGCCATCCTTGCCAACAATTCCCATTGCTACCTCGAAACCTACTTCGTGGCAGACCTGGCTGGCACGCCGCTTGCGCCGCTCAACATCCGGCTTTCGGCGCCGGAACTTGGGTTCATCTGCAACGATGGCGAGATCAAAGCGCTGTTCCTCGGCCGCGAATACGTCGAGCTCTATCGTCAGTTTCGAGAGAGCACGCCGGGGATTGAGCACGTCATCCTCATCGACGGCGGTGTTGTTGACGAAGAGTTCCTCGATTACGAGGCACTCGTCGGGACAAGCGCGCCCCTCGACCACTCGGCCCGCGACTGGGGCGAGGACGAGATGCTCAATCTCTGTTACACCGGCGGGACCACGGGCCGGCCCAAGGGGGTCATGCTCACGCAGCGAAACATCCTGTCGAATGCGCAGCACTTCGTGCAAACGTGCCATTTCACGGAACAGGACACCTGGCTGCATGTGGCGCCGATGTTCCATCTCGCAGATGCCTGGGCGTGCTACGCGGTCACGATGGTCGGCGGCGTCCACGTCTTCATCCCGGGTTTCACGCCCGAAGCGACGCTATCGGCGATTGAACGCTACCGCGTGACAAAGACTATCCTCGTCCCGACGATGATCAACTTCGTCGTCAACTTTCCCGAGCTTAAGCGCTTCGACACGAGCAGCATCGACCTTATCCTGTACGGCGCCTCGCCGATGCCGGTCGACCGTCTGCTCGCGGCGGTGGCGGCGTTCGGCCCCAAATTCGTGCAGGCGTATGGCATGACCGAGACGGCGCCGCTGCTCACGCTCATGCTGCCCGAATGGACGAATTACGACGGCTCACCGGAGGCCACACGCAGGCTGTCGAGTTGCGGCCGCGAGATCCCTGACGTCGAAGTACGGGTTGTAGACGTTAACACCGGGGAAGATGTGCTTCCGGGAAACGCGGGCGAGATTATCGCCCGCGGGCCGAACGTCATGCTCGGATATTGGAAGCGCCCGGAGGAGACGGCCGAGGCGCTTCGCGGTGGCTACATGCACACGGGCGATATCGCGACCATCGACGAGGAGAACTTTATCTACGTCGTTGACCGGGCAAAGGACATGATCATCTCGGGCGGCGAGAACGTCTACACGACTGAAGTGGAGAACGCGATTTACGAGCATCCGGC
>DATNET010000456.1:0-4177 GCA_035606745.1 Tepidiformaceae bacterium | reverse complement strand
CAGCGCGAGCTCATTCTCATCGATGATCGCGGCGACGAACGCGGCCGCCAGCTCGTCTCCGGTCACGTCAGGACCAGGGGCACGTTCTTCGCGCAAAGGGGGCACTCTTCCGCTGCCCACGATGAGACTTCGAGCGGCAGGCAAGCGAAGAACGGCACCCCGAAGTCGACCTTCCCTGCTGTGCGGTCGACGAGCATCCCGACCCCCACCGGTTCGGCGCCGCGCTCGCGCACCGCGTCCAGGACTTCGCGCACGCTGCCCCCGGTTGTCAGGACATCATCCACCACCAGCACCCGGTCGCCGGGCCCGAGTTCGAAGCCACGCTTGAACTCCCGGCCGGCGGCGGCGCCTTCCTTCCGCTCCGCGATGATCGCGTAGGTGCCGAGCTGCCGTGCCGTCTCGTACGCGAGGATGACGCCGCCCGTGGTTGGGCCTGCCACCAGATCCGCGGCCCCTTGGAAGTGCTCCGCGATCTGCCGGCAAAACTCCGATGTCACATCTGGCCATTGGAGGATGCGGAACTTCTCGATGTAGAGGTCGCCATGTCGTCCGCTCGCAAATTGAAAATGCCCCCGAAGCAGAGCTCCGCGGGACTGCAAGAGTGATTCGTTCTCGCTGTGGGTACTCACACGGGGAGCGTATCGCGGCCCGCGAAGCGGGTCGAGCCAGTACCCGTGTCTTCCGGAGGCGATTAGTTGCCCGTCGGCGCCGCGGCCGCGTTCTTCGGTGCGAGGATATTCGGCGAAAGCGTCGGCGAGCCGTTCGGCGCAAGCCCGAACTCGCTGCTCGGCCAGTACGACAACATTGCCTTGCCGATGATGTTTCCACTCGGGATGAAGCCGACCTGGTTGCTGCGGCTATCGAGGCTGTTGTCACGATTGTCGCCCATCACGAAGTAATCCCCCTCCGGGATGGTGAGTTTCGCTTTGTTATCGTGCCAGGGTGTTTTGATGTACGGCTCGACGAGCAGGTGGTCGTTGATGTACACCCGCCCATCCACGATCTGGAGTGTCTCGCCGGGCAGGCCGATGACCCGCTTGATCAGGTCGGTCCCCGGCTGACGCGGGTCCACAAGGACCACGATGTCACCCCGTTCTGGCCCGTGGAAGACCGGCGTGGTGCCGTCCTTTCCGGGTGAGACGAACGGCAGCACGGAACTCAGCTTTTTCGTGTTGATCTCCGAATACACCAGCTTGTTGACGATCAGGAATTGCCCGTTGTGCAACGTCGGGTACATCGACGTGCCATCGACCTTGAAGTTCTGGAAGCTGGCGCGGACGGCCAGGAAGACGAGGATCGCGAGCAAACCAGTCTCCACGAGCTCGCGCACGAACGTCTTCGATCGCGAACGCTTCGCCCGCGCGGCAGCTGCCCCGCCGGCGTCACTGTCGTCGCTTTCGTCCCCGATCGCCCAGGGAGGCGGCGGCGCAGGCGGCGTCTCGTCCGGCGTCGCCACGTCCGGGCTCTTACCCGGCGCATAAACGCCCCCACTTGTCCCGTCATCCGGCGCCCACGGAGCATCGAGCGGGTCGGCCGTCCGGGTGGTACCCCGCTGCGGCGCCCAACCCTGCAGCCGTGCGAAGGATTGGGCGCCATCGTCGGGTTGCGGCTCCGCGATGAGGTCCTCTGCGTCGTCGCCAAGCAGATCGTCGAACGCGACGGGCGCAGGCTCGTCCCCGCCGGCGTCCCATTCCTGCTCCTCGTCCTGCCCGGCGGCGTGCCGTTCGAAAGCCTGGAGGACGACGTCCTCCACGTGCGGATCGCCATCACGGTTCGCGTCCGGGTGGGAAGGGGTCCCGGCCGGTGCCCCGGCGGCGTCGAACGAGGCCCTCCGGGTGAACGCGGCCGGCGCCCAACCCGCGGGCTTCATGAACAGCTCATGGCGCGGGCCATCGTACGGATCGTCGTCACCGGCTGCAGCGACCTGGCTCTCCAGGCTTGCAGCGAGGTCGAGCCCAGGCTCGTCGTTGACCGCACCGGTGTTGTCCTGCGACTCCGCGTCTGGCTCGCCCGCTGATATGGGCACTGCCCCGGCGACAGCGCCGGACGCCCCGATCCCGCTCCAGGGGTCGACCCCAGCGACAAGGGCGCCGTCCGAATCCTCGCTCACCTCGCCGCCGGTCCGCCCCTCGGCTCGTTCGTCCTCGGACGCCTGCACGTCGAACGCTCGCCAGGGATCGTCATCGACGTTGCTGGCCAGTTCATCCGCAAGCGAAGCGTCCTGCCCGGCGCCGAGCGCCGAATCCGCAATCTCTTCGATGGCACCGGCTCCCGGGACCGATGTCGGCTGCGATGCAAACGCCTCCCGCCACGCGGCATTGCCTGCTGGCTGTTCCGCCTTCGCCCCCACTGCTGGTTCGGCGGAGGCGCTCCGAGATCCCAGGAATGCCGCCCACGGGTCGTCGTCTTCCGTGACGCTGTCCGGCGGCGCGGAATCTTGCGCCGGCGAATCGACCGGCTCATCGCCGTCCGGCACTTCAGCCCAGGGGTCATCATCCATCGGCGCGTCGAGCTCCGGCAGCGGAGCGACGGACGATTGAGCCGCGGCCGCTACGTCGTCTTCTGGTCGCGCGTCGGCGTGCTCACTCGAGGTCGATGCGGGCAGCTCGGGACCGGGGGCAACGCCCCCAGTCTCCGCGTCCCGGACATCCGCCCAATACGGCACTTCGGCATGTGCCTCGGCCTGCTCCACAGGCTCGGCCGGCTCAGCCGTCACCGCCGCCGTGGGCGATGTCACTGCTGGCGCGGCGTCCGGGGCCGGGGGCCGCTCGACCGCTTCGATATCCGCCCAGTAGGCCGTCGAATGGACCACGGGCGGCAACGGCGGCCGCTCCGGCTCAGGCAGCGCGGGCCTTTCCTGTGGCGCGGGCAGGAGATGCGTCGCCGAACCGCCGCTCTGCTCAATGGCTTCTACTTCAGCCCACCAATCGCGGCTCACCGGCGCCGCTTCATGCAGGATGCGCGCACTCGGGACGCTCTCGGGCGCGCTTTCGCGCAGAATCGGCGCGCTGGGCGCGCGTTCGGGAGCTTCAACGGCAGGGGAAGCCTCAGCCTCGGGGACACTGTCCCACGCTTCAGGATCCCACCCACCCGGGTCCGCGTTGACGCGCAACGCGGCTGAGTCGAGTGGCGCGGAATTCGGCTGCGGGGTATGCAGTTCCTCGCTGGGTACCTCCGCGACGCCCGGCTCGATTGGCTCCGGCGCCCACTGCCAACCGTCCTCGTCCTCGGCGGCGGGGACGCTTGCCACTGTCGCTTCCGCCGGCTCCAGCCCGTCCATGGCACCGGCATCGTCGCTTTCGCCAACGCGATCGCCAACCGAAACCTCGGGCTCGGGGCCGGGGTCGGAGTCGGACTCTTCGCTGGGCTGCCACGGGTTTGGCAACGCGTCGCTTGTGGTGGCCGCAGACGCCTCAGGCGATGACCACGTCCAGGGCGATTCACTGTCTACCCCGATGGCCGCCTCGGTCCCTTCCGTTGGTGAGCCGTGGTCGGAGAAGCCATGGAGCGCTGACCCACCGGCTGCCGTCCCGCCTGTTGCAGTGCGTGAGTCGCTGCCATCCGTGCCGGTCGGCTCCAGCCACGCTGTGTTCGCACTGTAATCGCGCTCGACCTGGCGGTTGGCGCTGCCTTCGGAATCGTGGCGTTGTCCTGACTTCTTCCCCCGGCCGAACAGCTTGCGGATGAGCCCGGGCCGCTCGGCATCGGGCGCCGTCGCCTGGGCGCGTTCCTCTTCTCCGCCCGGCGGCGACATCGTGGCTTCCGGCTCAGCGCCTTGGGCGTCAACGCCTTGGGCGTCAGCGCGTTGGGCATCAATGCCTTGGGCGTCAGCGCCTTGGGCATCTTGGGTGTGCTCAGCTGTGCTTTCTGGGGTTTCAGCATCCGGTGAAGGCTCCGCAACGTCATCTCCGAGCCTGGCCGTCGCGGGCTCAGCTTCGGGAAGGTCTTCCGCCGCACCGCGTGTGAAGAAGTCAGCGATTCGCGAGGGCGCTTCGCTGGCCGCATCGGCCGGCCCACGGCTATCCGTTGTTTCGCCGGACCCGAAGTCGCCGAAGATCGAACTGCCCGCCGGGCCGCTCGGGGCCGACAGACCCCACCCGAACGGTTTCCCGCCTTCGACGGCCGGCTCGATGGCATTGCGTATGGGCGGTGCTGCCTCCGGGGTAGGGTCGGCCGG
>DATNET010000434.1:0-2920 GCA_035606745.1 Tepidiformaceae bacterium | reverse complement strand
CCGCCGTACGAGATGCCCGGGGAAGTCGAGGTACACGCCCCCGGGCCGTCCGCCGATCGATTTTCCCAGCGCCAGGTGGACCAGCTCGGGGATGCGCTCCGTGCTGTCGACCTGCGCCGTCCATTTGCACCCGGGCTTCGCGAAGGCGACCTGGTCGGCCTCCTGGAACCCACCCAGGCCACGCGAACGGCCGTCTGCCGAACCACCGAGGACGACCAGCGGCATCCCCGATTCGGTCGCGACGTGCAAGCCCGTAACCGTGTTGATCGTCCCCGGACCACTGCCCGCCACAACCACGCCGGGCCTCTTCGTGATATAGCCCCACGCCGAGGCCGCGAAACACGCCGATTCCTCGTGGCGGCAGTTCACGACCTTGATCCCCTCCGCCTGCATCCCCGCCATCACTTCGATCATCGGACCGGCCACGACTCCGAACGCCGTGTCGATCCCCGCCTGCTTGAGCTGTCTGGCCGCAAGTTGTCCGCCGCTAAGTTCTGTCACACGTCCTCCCACATCAGATCGCCCCCACCTCGTGGAGGTGCGCGATCGCGTCCCAGTCGTAGCCGAGGCCACGCAACGTCTCTTCGGTATGTTGCCCAAGCTCCGGCGCAGTCGACCGCGCCCCGACCGGCATCCTGGACATCCGGATCGGCGAGTTTACGACCCGCACCGGCCCCAGCGCCGGGTGCTCCAGCGTTGTCACATACTCCATCGCCAGCACCTGTGGGTCGCTGACAACTCCCGCATAGTTGTGCACGGGCCCGCACGGGACATCCGCCTCCTTCAGGCGGCGCAGCCATTCGTCCCGCCCATGCGCTTGTAACGATCCATCGATCGCCTCCAGCAGCGCTTCCCGGTTGTGAAAACGGCCGCGGGCCTCGGCGAACCGTTCGTCCGCCAGCCACTCTTCGTGCCCCACGACCCGGCAGAGTGCCGGCCAGCACTTGGGGTCGAGGATGCCGATGGTCAGGTACTTTCCGTCGTTCGCTGCGAAATAGGTGAACGTCGGGTTCGAGCGCTGCGGCGTTGGATACTGCACGTCGCCCCGCATGAAGCCCGTAAGCTGCAACGCCTGCAGCGCCGTCTGCGAACCCAGCAGCGACACATCGACGTGCTGCCCGACGCCCTGCCGCTCGCGCGCCACCACCGCTGCGCAGACGCCCAGCGCGAACACCATCGCCCCCACCTGATCCGCAAGCCCGCCCATGGTGCTTTGCGGCGGCTCGTCCGGGCCACCGCCCTGGTTCGACATAATCCCGCCCATACCCTGCCCAATGATGTCGAACGAAGGGTCGAAAGCGTTCGGTCCCTTGGGCCCGAAGCCGGACGCCGACGCCGTGATCACCCGCGGGTTGATAGCGGCCAGCGCATCGTAGTCCAGCCCCAGCCTCTGCATCACTCCGGGCCGGAAGTTGTCGGTCACCACATCAAAGTCAGCCACCAGCTTGTAGACAACCTCGCGCGCCTCGGCCGTCCGCAGGTTGAGCGTCATCGAACGCTTATTGCGGTTGTGCGCTTCGAAGTACGCGCACCATCCATCAGGCTGCAGCCCGAGCGCCCGTCCGAGGTCCCCATGGAGCGGCTCCTCCACCTTGAGCACGTCCGCGCCCAGGTCCGAGAGCATGACGGTCGCGTACGGGCCCTGTTGGTAGCGCGTGAAGTCGAGGATGCGAATGCCATCGAGTGGACCCGGCACGATTGCACCTCCGCGGGCCAGCGTTGGTCGCGCTCTTCACCCGGCGCCGCGTCCCGCACGATATCCCACTCAGGCCGCCTCTACCAGAGCAACCGAAACACCGCGCCGATGGTTGCAGCCACAGCTGCTCGAACCCCAGCCCCACTCCCGGCCGAGCCATAACAACCTCCCGTGAGATGCCCGTCCCAGGACCACATCGCTGAACGGGAGACTCATACGCATTTGTTATGGTATTTGACAGGGCTTTCCTGTATCTTCCACCCCATATCCACCTAACGGACACCAATAATGCGCGTTTAGTGGACAACCGTGGCTTCCGGCATCCTGGTCAGATGCCGAGCAGGTCGTAGCAATTGCCGACGTTCAGCAGCTATCAAAGAGCGACAACCTGCTGTGCGTACGGCGAGCCCGGCACAGGAGAAGCGGCACCGGCTCGCAGACGGCACCTGACCAGTTTCACGCGACGAAAAACGACAGCGAACACTTAGAGACGGATAAGGGAATTGCAATGACACTAGCTCTCCACGGAAAGTCCCGAAAACGCCAGGGCGGCTTGCTCCTCGCCGCCCTCCTGGCCCTCATAGCGGCCACACTCGGTGGCCTTGCTCTGTTCAGCAGCGCCTTGGCTGGCACGCCGAATTCAGGCAATAAAAGCAACCTTCAGAGTGGTCAGGCCCTCTTCTCAAACGTCACCGTTTCGAAGGCCTCGACAATGTCATGCACGGCCGAGAACTCCGCGACATCGTTCGGCACGTCCATGACGTTCACCTTGAGCGCGACTTCTCCAGCGAACGCCTATTTCGTGCTCTACCTCAGTGCGAACGGCGGCTCCAATGCCGCGCCAGCCGGCAATGTCTCGAATAATGAGGTTCAGGTGCCGGTAGGTGGCCTCGCAGCCGGCACGCACACCGTCCCGGTAACGCTCCCCGTGACCAGCGCCTTTACGGAGACCAAGGGCGGCGTGCTGATCGTGATCTCCGACGACACGTCGGGCACGCTGTTCAATGCCAAGTCAAACTCGCTCAACTGCACCGAAGCGACGCCGAATGGCAACATCGTCGTCAAGAAGGTCGGCAACTTCTCGGCTGGCCTCGTCGCCGGCGGCTTCTCTGGCCCGGTGACCGGCCCCGATGGCTTCAGCACCACCTGGACCGCTGACGTCGGTGGCTCCGACTCAATCTCGGTCGTGCCGGGCACCGGCTACGGCGTCAGTGAAGACACCAC
>DATNET010000432.1:0-3728 GCA_035606745.1 Tepidiformaceae bacterium | reverse complement strand
ATTCTGCCCGCAAGGAAGTAGTGGGAGTAACAGTGCCGGCTCGCGAGCAGCTAGATGCCGGCTAACTACGCCTCCCCGGTAAGGAAACGGCGAGGGACGTCGACCAACATCGTGTGGATGTCTGCTTCGCTGACGCCAGCTTCCTTGAGCGCGGGCACCGCGATGTTGTTGACGAAGATGTAGCGGGTCGGCTGGGAGTGGTCGGGCGGCTGGGCACCCTGAAGGATTGGGGCGGGAGCGTAGTCGTGGCCAAGCATGAGGCGATGCGCCCAACCTTTGTCGATGAGCGCTTTCACGGTGGCGTTGCGGGCACGCCAGTCGGGGCGGTCGCCGCCGCCGGGATAGCGGTCCATCGAAAGATACACGCCGGCGTTGAGGAGCGTTTCGAGGTAGGCAACATCGACGGTGTCGGCGCTGTGGCCGATGCAGATTCGGTCCATGGGGGCGCCTTCTTCTCTGAAGATTTCGACCTGACGCGTACCAACCTGTTCGGGGGCCCAGTGGTGGGTGCTGATAGGGCAGCCGGTGCGCTTGAGGGCACGGGCTGCGCCACGGAGGATGCGTTCGCCTTCAAGAGTCACGCCGCCCATATCGTTCGCAACTTTTATCGCCCCGGCCTTGATCACGGTTTTGCCGATGCCGACTTCGATTTCGCGGACGAAGATGCTGGCGATTTCATCGAGGTCGCGAGCCCAGAAGGAGCGCGGCACATCGCGCCAGATGCCGGTCGCTACGACGACGTTGACGCCAGATGCGGCGGCGACATCGCGGACGAAATCGACATCGCGGCCAAGGTCAGGGGTGGTGAGGTCGATGATGGAATCGACGCCGCCGTTCTTGGCCTCTTTGAGTTCGCGAACGGTGTTGGTGCGCGTAGCGTCCCAATCGAAGCGCCAGGGGTAATGGTGATTGTCTTCGCCCATGCTTACGAGCACGTGTTCGTGGCTGAGGGTGACGCCGAGATTGTTGGCATCCATTGGGCCGAGCACCGTCTGCACTGTCGCCATTGATCGTGACCTCCGTGGGTGGCGATTCTACCTGTGCGATGGCGGAATGTCGTAGGGAGGTCCGTCCGAGGTGCGGGTTGCTACAGCGCTGTCACGCCGGTGGGCCTGGAATGTAGCGACAATTGCGGGCCGCCCGGTACATTGTTCAGGACATCGGGGAACTCCGCCGCCCTGAATGCAAGGAGCCGCGTGTGGTCGACATCAACGAAGATTCCAGGCTCGACACAAGCCAGATTGATGACCAGCGTGGCAGGCGAAGCATGGGTGGCGTGGGCGGCGCAGGGGGCATTGCGATTGGCGGCGGCGGGATCGGATTGGTAATCACCATTTTGCTCTTGCTCTTCGGTGGGAATCTGACGGGTGGGTCGAGCGGCGCATTTTCGAGCCTGCAGGACCAGAGTATTGACAGCGGCGCGCCGGCCGGCAGCACGCTTTCGCAGGATTGCAAGACGGGCGCGGATGCCGAGAACCGCGAGGATTGCCGCATCGTCGCGTACGTGAACAGCATCCAGAAGTATTGGACCGATGCATTCGCGGCACGCGGGAAGAACTACGTGCCGGTGAAGACGACGTTCTTCACGGACCAGTTCCAGACGGGTTGCGGCCCAGCCACGTCGGATGTCGGCCCGTTCTATTGTCCTGTGGACAAGCGCGTCTATATTGACCTCGGGTTTTTCGATGAACTGAAGTCGAAGTTTGGGGCGACGGGCGGCCCGTTCGCACAGGCGTATGTGCTCGCGCACGAATACGGTCACCATATCCAGGACCTTGAAGGCACGCTGGGACAGAAAGATGCCCAGGGCGAGGGGGCGAGCGGTGGGTCGGTCCGTACAGAGCTACAGGCGGACTGCTTTGCGGGCGTGTGGGCGAACCATGCGACACAGACGGGGATCATCACGAACCTCACTGATGCTGATATCGCGGACGGGCTGAACGCCGCGGCGGCGGTTGGCGATGATCGAATCCAGCAGGAGTTCCAGGGCAAGGTGACGCCGGAATCGTGGACGCACGGCTCCTCGGCGGAACGCCAGAAGTGGTTCACGACGGGTTACCAAACGGGTAACGAAGCTTCTTGCGACACCTTCAGCGGGGGCATCTAGCGGGCGGCGGAGCCGGACGGAAGCCGGACGGAGGGCCGCTCCGGCTGTAGACTCGGCAGCATGATCATCCTCCTGTACGGGGCCAATGAGCTTGCTATTCGCAGGCGAATGCAGCAGTTGCGCGATGAGGCGGACGGCGGCTCGGGGATGATCGACAGCAATGTGAACAGCATTGAGGGGGCGAACGCAAAAGCTCAAGACATCCTGGCCGCGGCGATGGCGGCTCCGTTCCTCTCAGCCAAACGGCTCGTGGTGGTCGAGCACTTCCTCGAACGGTTCGAGCAGCGCGCCGAACAGCGCCAGCCGCGAGCGCTTGCGCCGTTCGACCCATTATTCGCGGCGCTGGAATCGGGGCTGCCAGATTCGACGCTGCTGGTCTTTCTTGGGCTGCCGTTCCTGGCTGCAGCATCGCGCAGGATGGCGGTGACGGCCAAAAACCCGATGGTGACGCGGCTTGCGAAGGTGCCGGGCGTCCTGAACGAGCATATGGAGGAGCTGAAGAAAGAGGAACTGAGCCGATTCATTCGCGAAGAAGCAGCGGCGCGAGGCATCCGGTTCAAGGCGGGGCGCTTCCCCGAACGGTTCCTGGCGGGCGAAACGGTGCCACAGGAATCGGACCCGGCTGCGCTGTTGGCAGCGCTGTTCCAGGGAGACACGCTGAGCCTCGCCAACGAACTGGACAAGCTTTCACTCTATGCCATGGGCAAGGATGTGACGGTGGCCGAAGTGAACCGCGTGTGCGCGGGCGACCGCGAGTCGAACCGGTTCAATTTCGCGGATGCGGTGATGGACGGCCGGCTGCGCGACGCGCTCGACCTGCTGGGACGGTTGCGGAGCCACGGCGAAACGAGCCAGGGTCTGTTGTCGCTGCTCCTGGACGGGTACCGGCGGGCGGCCACGATCCTCGACTTGCTTGATGAGGGCGCTTCGCCGGAGGAGATCGGACGGAACATCGGCCCTGCTGGAAAGTGGGCGAACCTTCGGGACCAGGCTATCCGGAGGGCACGCGGGCTCGGGCATTCCGGGCTGCACGCGGCTTACGAAGCACTGGTGGAAGCGGACCGCACGAGCAAGATGGGCGACGTGGACGATGAGGTGGCGGCCGAGATTTTGGTGGCGAAGTTATGTTCGCTGAGCGGGAGCGGGATGGCCGCGCGGCGCCGCTGAACTGCATCGCCGAAGCGTCGATGCTGCGCTTCGGCGTCAGGCCTGCCAAATCGGGTTGTAGCAAGCGACGGGGTGGGTATTGGATTCGCCGGCCATGAGCGGAGGTGGCGGCTCGGCGCGGCACACGGACATGACTTTCTGACAGCGGCTGATGAAGGGACAGTGTTCGGCGGGCTCAGAGAGCTCTGGCGGGGTACCGGGGATGGCGGCAAGATGCCGGTCCCCATCGAGGCGCGGCAACGTGGCGAGAAGCGCGTGGGTATAGGGGTGCAGTGGCCGCTTCAGCATTTCCATGGCCGAGCCGGATTCGACGATGCGGCCGGCATACATGACGGCTACGTCGTCGGCGACCTGGGCGACGACGCCGAAATCGTGGGTGATGAGGAGGATGGAGGTGCCACGCGTTTCGCGGAGGACGTTGAGCTGGTAGAGAATCTGCGCCTGGACGGTTACA
>DATNET010000404.1:0-3524 GCA_035606745.1 Tepidiformaceae bacterium | reverse complement strand
GCGTAGATGGTATCGAAGGCGAGCGATGACTTCCCGGAGCCGGAGGGCCCCGTGATGACGGTATAGCTTCGCCTCGGTATCTCGAGGTCGAACCCCTTCAGGTTATGTTGCCGAGCCCCACGGACAACCAGATGATCCTTCACCCTTGAAAGATAGCTAGTAGGGGCGAAGAAAGGCCGTAGCCGGCGGTGAAACGCGTAAGGCGCGGGATGGTCGGCCGGCGCACATGCGTCTGGCTCCAACCAGCGCCTTACGGCTCCCGTCGCCCGCTAGACCGTCGTGGTACGCCCGCGGACGCTCATGCGATAGATCCAGAGCAGGATCAGGGCGCCGACGATGGCCAGGACGAGGCTCCACAGCGAAAAGCCGGTGAGGCCGACCCCGGTGATCATCCCGCCGATCCAGCCGCCGATGAAGGCTCCAATGATTCCGATGATCATCGTGACGACTATCCCGCCAGGGTCGGTCCCCGGCGAAATGGCCTTCGCGATGGCACCCGCCAGCAAGCCGAGTATGATCCAGGCAATGATGCTCATACAACCTCCGATATGGTGGGAAGACGACACGTATCATCATGGCAACCACCGTACCACAATTGCGCGCGGTTAGATTGAAGGCCGCATGACCGCGCCCGCCCTGTCATTCCACGAAGAAGAGGCGCTCGGAAAGGCTTACGACAGCAGGTTGATGCGAAGGCTCCTGGCCTTCGCGGCACCATACCGAGCGTTGATCGCCATCGCGCTGTTCTTCCTCATGATCGAAGGGGCCCTGCAGCTCGTAGGGCCATTTTTGACCCAGCGCGTAATCGACGTCGCGATCCCGCAGCATGATTATGCCGCGATCCGCGTCGCCGTCACCCTGTACGCGCTGTCGCTGCTCCTCGAGCTTGGAACGTCGTACGGCCAGACCTGGTTCACGGCGCTGCTGGGCCAGAACGTAATGCGCGACCTCCGGCTTCAGCTATTCAGCCATCTGCAGCGGCTGCCGATCGCGTTCTTCGACCGGAATCCCGCCGGCCGGCTCATCACGCGCGTGACGTCGGACGTCGAAACACTGAACGAGCTGTTCACCGCGGGCGTCGTAAGCGGAATGGGCGACCTGTTCACGCTCCTGGCGATCAGCGTCGCGATGCTCGTGACCGACTGGAGGCTGGCACTCGCCGCATTCGGCGTGATTCCGCTGGTCGTTCTCGTTTCGCACGTCTTCCGCGTCAAGGTCCGCGAAGCGTATCGCGACATTCGCACCCGACTCGCGCGAATCAATGCATTCCTGCAGGAGCGTCTGGTCGGCATGCGAGTCGTTCAACTGTTCGGAAGAGAACAGGACGAGGCTCGGAGATTCGACGAGCTGAACAAGAGTCACCTGGACGCCCATCTGCGATCGATCACGGTCTACGCGCTGTATTTCCCGGCGATCGAGATCCTGACCTCCGTCGCACTGGCGAGTCTCATCGTCGCCGGCGCCGCGAGAGTCGAGGCGGCGACTCTCACGGTCGGAACCGTGGCTGCCTTCCTTCAGCTGGTGCGGCGCTTCTTCCAGCCGCTACAGGACCTGTCCGACAAGTACAACACGCTCCAGACGGCGATGGCGAGCTCCGAGCGGATATTCCATCTGCTGGACACGGAACCGTGGGTGGACGTCTCGGGCGACGACCCTCTGACGCGAGAGCGCCCCAAGAGCGTCCTCGTGGAATTCCAGAACGTATGGTTCGCCTACGACCGCCCGCACTCGGCGGCAGCCAACGCTGCTGCGGAGCCCGAATGGGTGCTTCGCAACGTCAGCTTCACGGCGAGGCCCGGGCAAACGCTTGCCATCGTCGGACATACCGGCGCCGGCAAGACGACGATCGTGAGCCTGCTGATGCGGTTCTACGATCCTCAGAAAGGACGGATTCTCGTCAATGGAAAGGATGTGCGCGACATGCCGGTCGAGCAGCTTCGCGAGCTTATCGGCTACGTGCAGCAGGACATATTCCTCTTCGCCGGCGACGTGGCTTCAAACATCCGTCTGTCGGCGCCACTCTCGGACGAGCAGGTGAAGGCTGCCGCCGAGCAGGTGGGGGCGGACAGAATCATCGGCCGCCTTGCGAAGGGGTATCATCAGGTGCTGGGCGAGCGCGGCGCCTCGATAAGCGTAGGCGAGCGCCAGTTGTTATCGTTCGCACGGGCCGTCGCCGCGGATCCCGCCCTGTTGATCCTCGACGAGGCTACGAGCGCGGTGGACAGCGAGGTCGAGGCGGAAATCCAGCAGGCTCTCAGCGTCCTTCTTGCCGGACGGACGACGATTGCCATCGCGCACCGTCTAAGTACGATCGTCGAAGCGGACGATATTATCGTGATGCACCATGGTGAAGTGGTCGAGCACGGGACACATGACGCACTTCTTGCGCTGGATGGCCTGTACGCACGCCTCTGGCGCTTGCAGATTTAAGAACCACCTTCAGAAACGATCACGCTTGTGAGCCTCTAGTGAGCCTCTAGTGCATTTTGCAGTAGCCGCCGGCTCGGATGTCGGACGAGTGCGGAAAGGGAACGAGGATAGCTTCTTCGCGGACGCCAACGAGTACCGCGGCCTTTTCATGGTCGCGGACGGCATGGGCGGCCACGCGGCGGGCGAGGTCGCGAGCCAGATGGCCGTCGAAGTCGTCTCCGCCGACCTGGAGAAGTTGAAGGACCTGGAGAGCGCTGACGCGCTCGAGATGGTATCGCTTGCGCTGCGTCACGCCAATCGCGCCGTCTTCGAGCGGAGCGCCGCCGAACGCGACAAGATGGGGATGGGAAGCACCGCATCGGTGCTGGTCCTGGGAGACGAGCGTTTCATCATCGGCCACCTGGGCGACTCCCGGATCTACCTGTTCCGCGACGGCGAGCTGCGCCAGGTCACGCACGACCACTCGGTCGTGCAGGAGCAGATCGACGCCGGCCTCATCACGCGAGACGCTGCCAAGAACCACAAGCAAAGCAATGTCATAACGCGCTGCGTCGGCATGGGCTGGGACGTGGAGCCGGACATCACCGACGGCGACGTTCGCCAGGGCGACGTGTTCCTGCTGGCCAGCGACGGTCTCACCGGCATGGTGGACGACTGGCGCCTCCAGCAGCTGCTCGGCTCCCGCGCGACGCCGGACCGCCTGGTGGACGCGATGATCTCGGAAGCAAATGCGCGCGGCGGGGTAGACAACATTACGGTGGTAGTAGTGCGCGTGCACTCGTCGTCCGCCATGGCGACCGGTGCGCATCCCACACCGAACCCGGGAACAAGTTCAATTGGCTGAAGAGCCTTTCGAACAAGTGTCCGAATCGGAGCTGGATGTTGGCGGGCTGGCGCGACTCTATCTTGGAAATATCCTGTACGCACTCGAGCTGGCCTCGCTCTCGCTGGATGAGCAGGGGAAGCAGCCGGAGGCGCAATTCTATCGCGGCATAGCCCGGAAGCTGGCGGAGGCGCACGGCGCGTCGAGGAAGGGCTAGCGATCGGGTTCGGCACGGAACACAACGGAGGCACCAAATGGCAACGGCGACATT
>DATNET010000396.1:0-3140 GCA_035606745.1 Tepidiformaceae bacterium | reverse complement strand
GCATCGTTCGATAGTATCGCCGCGCGCACTAACACTCCGCCCGCGCTACGACAGATACTCCAACGGGATCGGCGGCCGCGCCAGGGGCCGCGCGGCGAGTGCCATCAGCACCATCACGTTGTCGTCGCCAGCGATGCGATTTTCGTGCAGCACCGCGCAACCAGCGCACCGGTGGATGATGGCCCACTCGCCGTCACTGCGCACCGTGACGGCGGCAGGCTCCATTCCGCTTTTGCAGGAAGACTTCCGGTCACCCGGGAAATCGTCGAGGTGGCGCGACCAGAGACAGCGCGGACAGTGATTCCGGTGGGCCGTGCCGAACACGTCGGCTGCCACCCGTTCCTTGCAATGTACGCAGCGAAACGATTCCTCGCTGGTCAACGCTCGTTCGCTATAACAGGGAGCCGCTTCCCCATGATGTAGAACGGCGCCCCACGGTTCGCGAAGCGCATTTCGGTGAGCACCTCGAACCCGTGCCGCCGGTACAGCTCGTGCGCCCGGCTGTCGGTCCGAGTGCTAAGCACGCAGGTCGCCTCCGTGCGCCCTTCGAGCAACCGGTTTATCAGGCTTGACCCGATACCCTGGCCCTGGCAGCTCGGGTCGACCGCGATTTCCACCAGCTCATAGGAGCTGTCCAGCCATTGGCGAGCGACTCCCGGCACGAGCGCCCGCACGACCATGTCGTGCCACCATTGGCCGGCATGGCCACGGTAGCCGTACGTCATGCCGACCACGCGCTGCTCCGGCGTGACGGCCGCGAACGACTGGAACTCCGCGCGCTTACCGTGGAGATCGAGCACTCGTTCGCGGATCTCTGCCCCGCGGTCAGGGTCGCTGTAGGGCGGGCCCGCGAACGCTTCGCCGTAAACGGCGATGGCCCCATCAAAGAGGGGGCCACGCTTTGGCAAGGGCACAATCTCCCAATTCATGCAGGGACGCTCACCCGCGGTATTGAATTTTGCCGCCAACCTTGTCTTTGTTCAGCCGCTTGTTGAGGTGGAGCCCCTCGAAGATGAACTCGACAGCGGCCGCGGTCTCGGGTGGCGAGCCATCGGCTCCGGCCTTTTGCACGGCTGGCCACAGGCCATCGATTTGTTGGGCGAGCTTCACGTAGGTGTCACTCGAAACCATCTCACCGACCTCCGCCGCGGCGCCCGCCTTGAAGCGGTTCACGACAAGTTCGAGTTCGCCAAGGTTGTACATCCGGTTGAACACGGCAACCACAGCGCCCTGGATCAGCTTGTCGATGATCTGCTCTTCGCGGCCATCTTCGACCGTCTCGAACTCGACTTTCCCGCTCAGCGTCGGGACGACATATGGCAGGTCCGTGACGCGCGGGACGACGACATCCTCGCCCGTCGTGATGGAGCGGCGGAGTGCGTTCGCCAGCATGCTCTCGTAGTTCGCAATGCTGGCACGGACGCTGACCCCGGAGCGCTGATTCACGTCGGGACTGCGCCTCGCGAGGCGGCTGATCTCGGCGATGATCTCTTTCATGTACGGCGGGACGACGACTTTGAAGTCCACGGGCACCGGATGATGCTCGGCCTCCATGATGTCCATCTCGTGCTCGATTTTCGTCGGGTAGTGTGTACGGACCTGGGCACCGTAGCGGTCCTTCAGCGGGGTGATGATGCGGCCACGGTTCGTGTAATCCTCAGGGTTGGCGCTGGCCACGACGTACACGTCGAGCGGCAGGCGGATGCGGTAGCCCCGAATCTGAACGTCGCGCTCTTCCATGATGTTGAGCAGACCGACCTGGATGCGCTCGGCAAGGTCGGGAAGTTCGTTGATACAGAAGATGCCGCGGTTCGTGCGCGGGATAAGGCCATAGTGGATCGTGAGTTCGTCCGAAAGATACTTGCCCTCAGCCACCTTAATTGGGTCGACTTCGCCGATCAGGTCCGCGATGGTGATGTCTGGTGTCGCCAGCTTTTCGCCGTAGCGTTGGTCGCGATCGAGCCATTCAAGTTCAGCCGCATCGCCTTTGGCCGCGATGATATCGCGGCCCTGGCGGGTAATCGGTGCGAACGGGTCCTCGGGAATCTCGCAACCGGCGAGGACGGGGGTGTATTCGTCGAGGAGTGAAGTCAACGACCGAATGATCCGCGACTTCGCTTGCCCACGTTCGCCAAGGAAGATGATGTCTTGGCCCGCCAGGATGGCGTTGACGATGTGTGGGATGACCGTCTCCTCGTAGCCGAAGACGCCCGGGAACAGTTCCTCCCCGGAGCGCAGCTTGGCGATCAGGTTTTTCCGTAGCTCTTCGCGTACGGGAAGGACGCGGTAACCAGATGATCGCAGTTCGCCCAGTGTCCGGGGTCGTTCGAGTGTTGTCACGCTTAGCTACTCCTCCTCCCGCAGCCCATCTAGGGGACAACGGGCTGGCGGACGGGAATAGCGCCCGCATGGGCGTCCATCACCGGCCGGCCGTGGCCTGCCGCGCACCTCCGGCGGCCTCCGGGCCGCGCCATGCGTCTCTCACGATCATAGGGGGCGCGATAGGCGTGTCAACCGACTACGATCGAGGTTAACTCGTCCACACTCTCGCCGGTGCGTTCTCAGCGCTGAAGCCGCCGCGAGGCAATGGCTGCGAGCTCGTCCAGCATCTCCGGCCGATTGGCGTTGAGAAACGATTCCAGGCCCGGGTCCACCCTGGACAACTCGTCCTCGCGGACGACTTTGGTCCGCAACGGCCCGAACGCGGCGGTAACCTTGAGCAGGCCCCGTTCGACGAACTGCGCAAAGACTGACACGCACGTCGCCGGCCGGTACACGGCTGCGAGCGGTTGAATGAACCCGCCGACGTACGGGCACACAACATCGTAATCGGGCGCCAGCGATGCCAACGCCGAGATCAGCTCCGGCCTGATCAGTGGCGCATCGCATGAGACCGCGAAGCAGAGTTGAGTCGTAACGGCCGAGAGCCCGGTGACAAGGCCTGCCAGCGGCCCGAGTCCCTCGACCGCATCCACCGAGACCTTCACAGGGACCGGCGCATCGAAGGCCGGCAATACCTGGTCCTTCGCCACCACGACGACGAGTTCGTCGCACACGGCTGCGAGTGCCGAGACGGACCACTGGAGCATCGGCCGGCCAAGCAATAACGCAGCGGCCTTGTCGGAACCAAAGCGTGTACT
>DATNET010000530.1:0-2145 GCA_035606745.1 Tepidiformaceae bacterium | reverse complement strand
TGCTGGCTGGCCTTCGCGGCCGGGGAAGTAGAGCGGTTCGCCGGCTTCGCGAAGGATGGCGGCGTAGGCAGCGATTGCGGGGATTGGGTTCATGTTGTTGCCAGTCGCTTCGCCGTAGATGACGGTGGGGCGGAAGACCGTCAGGCCCCAGGTGGCGCCGCGCTGCTGCTTTTCGCGCAGGTAGTCTTCCTGGAGAAAGTAGAAGTTCGGATGTTCGCGGCGCGGCTCGCGTTCGCGCAGCGGGATTTTCGCCCCCTTCGGGCCGATGGACGGATGATGGACGCCGTAGGCCTTGGTGCCGTGAAGCAGACTGACGTGTTCGAGCCCGGGCGAGGCCTGGGCGAGAGGCTCGAAGAGGTTGCGAAGCATGGCGGCGTTGCGCTCCATGTTTTCGGGGTCGAGCCAGCCTGCCCAGAGCCCGGGCTGTTCCTGGAGGGCGGCATAGACGAGGTGCGTGACGCCCGTCATCGTGCCGAATGCCTGCTGGCAGGCAGCGGAGTCGAGGAGGTCGACCGACAGGAGCGTGGCGGCGGGGATGTCCGCGGGCTTGCGGCGGGAGACTCCGACGACTTCCCAATCGGGCAGCGAAGCGAAATGTTTGGCAGCGGCGTAACCGACGAGGCCGGAGGCGCCGGCGATGAGGACCTTTCGTGTGGGCATGGGTGCCCCTCCCGGGGTCTGTTGTTGTGGTGCACGGTAGGCGATTCGGGTGCCGATTGCATGCGGCCGCGCCGGGCGGTGCAGTCGCGGGGAGCCGGGATACCATGGCGCGGATATCACGTATACTTCGGCCCGATGGCATTCCAACGGGGTAACGGACGATGAAATTGCTCGTGCTGGGCAGTAGTGGGAGTGCCGGGAGCGGGCTCGCGGACCCCGAGCGGGAAGCGTGGCCGTGGCTCGTGCACGCCGCGCTCGAACCGCGGTTTGGCCCCATCGAGCTGGTGCATCGGGGCTACTTCGTGGCCGCTCCGGGAGCGCTGGATTACCTCGATGAGCAGCTCGACGCGCACCAGGCGGACTGGGTGATGCTGCAGACGACGGCGTACCCGCTGACTCTGCGGACCGTCGCCTACAAGATCAGTCACAAAGTCAGTCCTCGCGCGGGCAAGTTTGCGGAGCGCTATTTCAACCGCTTCGACGCGGCCACACGCCGCCGTGGGCGGGCGCTTCGGGGCCTGAACCACGCGTCGCACTGGCTTGCGGGCCACGCGATAGGGCGCGACACGCAGGGCCGCTACGAAACGGTCATCGAGCGGTACACCCAGACCATCGACCGGATCGCGCGATACGAAGCGGCGCGGAGCGGCGTGATGGGCACGGGCGTGCCAAGGCGGTCGGTCGTGCAAGACAACCCTTCGTGCGTGCCGATGGTCCATAAAATGAATGCCGAGCTTCGGGCGCAGGCGGGCAGGCGACGGATACCGTGGGTGGACCACGACGCTGTAACGGCTGACATCGCGGACCATGATTCGACGTTCTGCGACATCGTGCACAAGAATGCGCTGTGGCACCGAAGGATCGCCGAAGCGGTGCTGCAGGTGCTCGAGCCGGGAGTGTCATTGGCCGACACGGCGCCAGCGGCGCCGGCCGCATCTGCGGAACAGGGCGTTTGGGGCGTGCGGTAGCGGTCGGTGTGCAGCCATGGGAAAGGGAGATGGCGTGACGTTCGACGACCTTGAGCAGCTCTTCCGGACGCAGCGGGCGGTGCGCAAATTCACCGCTGAGACGGTGGACGATTCGCTGATTGAAGAGGTTATCGGGGCTGCGACGCGCGCACCGAGCGCTCGAAATATCCAGCCGTGGCGCTTTATCGTCGTGCGCGACCGGGAAACGAAGCGCAAACTGGGGGCGATTTTCGATCAGCTTGGTGCGGCGTTGTATGGCGCCGGCGCCCCCGACCGCACGCCATGGGAAGACGTCCCGGTGCTCATCGCGGTCTGCTCCGAGTACGCGTTTGGGGACTCCGATTCCGGGATGGCGGCGCTGGGCGCCTCGATCTACCCGGCTGTCCAGAACCTTCTCCTTGCCGCGCATGCACTCGGGCTGGGATCGGTATTGACGACGCGGTGGAAGGCGCGAGAGGGCGACGTGCGGCCGTTGCTAGGAATCCCGGGGTCTATGGCGGTGCATGCGATCGTCCCG
>DATNET010000526.1:0-5433 GCA_035606745.1 Tepidiformaceae bacterium | reverse complement strand
CGGGACGATGACCAGTACTGGAAGGGCGGCCTGATCTACTTCAATCCCGACGACCCGGCGTACTTCGTTTCGAAGCGGTTTGGCGTTGGCTGGACGATGAACTTTGCGCACCCGGTGGCGTGGCTGTTTCTGCTTGCGCCTCTGGCCATCGTGGGGCTTTCGATATTCGCGTCGCGCGCATAGCTGTCCGCAGCGGTCCTTCAGGCTTTTTGTTCCGCGAATGCGCGCTTGGCAGGGCGTCGAACAGCTTCCAGGTGCGCGGATGCGTGATCGGCAGGATCCCAGCCAACTGCTCCCGCCAACGCCGTGGAAATGAACTGATTGAGGCTCACGCCTTCGAGGCGCGCCCGGTTGTCGAGCGCCGCATGTAGCGCCGCCGGTAGTCGCACCATCATCTTTCCGCTATGGGAACTCTCGCGCCGAGGTGCCGGGATCGGATCGCCGTGGTCAATCGACACCTGCAGCCATCCACGCATGGCGTCTTCAATCATCTGGAGGGCGTCGGCGGGTGAGTCTCCTTGAGATATGCATCCTGGGAGCTCTTCAACCCAAATAACGGTGGCGGGGGAACCCCCGGTTTCGTCCCGAACCATGCTGATGTGATATGGAAGTTTCATATAGTCATCAACCTTCATTGGTCACCTCCGTGATGGCTTGAAGTGCGAGCCGGACGCAGACGGGCTTAAGCGGCCGCCGATACGGGACGGACAGATTCTGGGGGCGAGCCGGATGCCAGTAGATCCAGTGGCTGGCCGTGATGGATCCAAGTACGAACCCTGCATCCTCCAGCGCCAACCGCAACTCCTCGGGCGCCGTGTCATTGACATTGCGTTCGATCCTTGCGAGCCGCTTCTCGCTTTTCATCTTCCACATGATACCACGGATGGTGTCACGTGGCCCTGCGGCTTACTTCTCGTAGCGCGCCAGCACCAGGCAGCTGTTCTGGCCGCCAAACCCAAAGCTATTCTTCAACGCCACGCGCACATCGGCTGCCCGCGCCACGTTGGGCACGTAATCGAGGTCGCAGGCCGGGTCCTGGTGGTGCAGGTTGATGGTGGGATGCAGCATCCCGGTCTCGATCGCCTTCACCGTTGCGACCGTTTCCATGCCGCCGCTGCCGCCGAGGGCGTGACCGATGAGGCTCTTCGTTGCGCTGACCGGTACGCGGTAGGCCGCTTCGCCAAAGACCGTCTTGATGCCGTTCGTTTCGGCCGCATCACCCACGGGCGTGCTCGTCGCGTGGGCGTTGATGTAGTCGACATCAGTGGGCGTTACTCCGGCATCTTTGAGCGCCAGCGCCATCGCTCGGGCGGCACCTTCGCCGTCTTCTGGCGGGGCCGCCACGTGGAACGCGTCGTTCGTGCATCCGAAACCCGCGACCTCGGCGTAAATGCGTGCCCCGCGGGCTCGTGCATGCGCTTCGCTCTCCAGCAGTAACGCGCCAGCGCCCTCGGCGGGGACGAACCCATCACGTTCGGCATCGAACGGCCGGCTCGCCTCAGCAGGCGGCCCTTCGAACGCTGTGAGTGCACGCATGACGCTGAAGCTGGCGAGACCCAGTTCGCTGATGCCTGCTTCGCACCCGCCTGAGAGGACAAGCTCGGCGCGACCCGTGCGGATCAGCATCGCGGCTTCGCCGATACCCTGGGTGCCCGCCGCACAGGCCGTGACAATCGTGCCGTTGTAGCCGCGCAGGCCAAACTGCAGCGCAACCTGAGCGGCAGCCATGTTTCCGAGGCTGCGCGCGAGATACAGCGGGTCGAGCTTCATGCCGCCCCGGTCGAAGAGGATCTTGGCGGCTTCCTGGATATCCGGATATCCTCCACCGCCATTCCCGATAAGGACGGCTGCGCGGTCGCGGTCCTCCGCATCCCAGTCGATCGCGGCGTCGGCGAACGCTTGTCCTGCGGCGGCCACCATGAATTGGGAAAAGCGAGCCATGCGCCGCGACGCCTTTCGTTCGATGAACCGCGTAGGCTGCCAATCCTTCACTTCGCCGGCGAACTTGCACCCGAAAGCTTCGGGATTGGCGAGCGTCATGAAGCCGATGCCGGAGCGTCCGTTGACG
Organism: Tepidiformaceae bacterium; assembly: GCA_035606745.1. Taxonomy (GTDB): domain Bacteria; phylum Chloroflexota; class Dehalococcoidia; order Tepidiformales; family Tepidiformaceae; genus DATNET01. The sequence continues at coordinate 3,365 of DATNET010000526.1, read as the reverse complement.
AGACTGTCCCAGAATTCAGCGACGGTTTGCCCGGCGGGCGTCACTGCTCCGAGGCCCGTGACGAGGACGCGGGTGCGCGCGCGCAGTGTGTCGTTCATAGCCCCTCCCGCGGCGCCTCGTCGAAGGGCGGCCGGGCGGGAACAGCGTATCAGTATCTGGGGAGACGATCGCCCCTGGTATTCGGCCCGGCACGCTTTGGGCGCATTTGGGACCAGCCGGGGGGAGCGGGCCCGTCGCGGCGCTGGCGTGCAGAGTGGGCGATCTTGACCGGGAAATTTACGCACGTTTAACGCGCGACTGGTGGCCGGTGTGGTACAACTGTGTTTGCCGAATCGGAAACGGGGCTCAGGCTCCGCTTTCGAACGGGGGACCCACAATCCCTCTGGGGTGTAGAAGCCAACGCTTTGGCTTCCGGTGACTCCCTCACCGAACCCGTCAGCTAACCTCGTAGGCGTGAAGGGAGAGGCGCGGCAGCCGCTCAGTCTGCCAACTGCCTCTCATGTCCCGGATCTGGTCGATAGCTGCTGGCGGCGTGCCGCTGCGAGCCGTTTGTCGCCCTGTCCCGTTCATCGGGGGGTTGCATGCTTCGAGACTCGGAACGACGAAATTTCTTGCGGCGCGTCTTCGGCGGCCAACAGGCTCCAAACTACGTGCTTGTGCGTCCCGACGACGACCGTCTTTGCCCCGATTGCAGCACCTCTTACGCGGTCCGCGACCGCTATTGCCCCGGCTGCCATCTGGCTGTGCCAGAGTGGCGCTTCGGATAGAGACGACCATTCCCTCCTCTGTGCGCCGCTCCCCCTGGCGGCGCACAACCCCCTCCAGACAGGCCACCCGCAAGGGTGGTCTGTCTGGGTCGCGGTTGTGGGCGGCTGCGGCCGCCTCGCGGCTGCGGCCGCCTTGGCGCAAGCGCCGGTGGGCAGCTCTGGCTTCCTTGCGGCTGCGGCGGCCGTGGCGCAAGCGCCTGTCTTCGCGGCCGAGGCGCCGGTGTTGGGAGGCCGGGAGCAAGTCAGCGGTCGGCAGCCATCTGGCGCATCCGTTCGAAGTCGACCGCCACGAAGATGCCTTCGGCTTCGGCGCAAAGCAGGTCGCCGACGTGGAGTGTGCCCGAGACGAAGGTCTTCTTGCGCTCGACTCGCACCGGGCGGCCGATAAACGTTACCTCCCGATGCAGCGGTGTTGGCTTGCGGTAGCGGATGGTCAGCGTGCCGGTCATACCGCCGTTGCCGGCCAATGACTGCGTCATTCCCAGGACTTCGTCAAACGCCGCCGCGATAATGCCGCCGTGGACGTGGCCGGGCGGCCCTTCGTACTGCGTCCCGAACGTCGCAGTGCCTTCTACATGCCCGTCGACGATGCCGAGACGAAGCGGCGGCGCGACCGGGTTACCGAGGCCAATGAGCGGGCTGCTGTCGAACATCGCCCGGTGGGTGCCGGCGTTCGAGGTTTCCGCGAACCCCCACAGCGGCCGGGCCCGTGGCGCCAGTGCGAGCCGGGCCGCGAACTGTTCCGCCCGTTCGGCCGCGGCAAGCAGCTCCTCTTCAGGTGCCTCGGTGACGAGGAGGAGTTCGGTGGCTTCTCGCAACGCCGCCGCGAGGCGATGGAGCGCAGCGCGCTGGCCTTCCGGCGGGCTTTCGTCGGGTATCCAGCTGCCGCCAAACGGGCTCAGGAACGTCTTCGATTCATCCGTCATGCCTCATTGAAGCATGAAACCGGACGCTGGGACACAGATCCGGGCCGGAGGCCTGCCGGGACGGGCTCGGCTTAGAGCGCTTCCAGCAGCACGGCGTCGCCCTGGCCCGTACCAGAGCAAATCGCCGCGACTGCATACCGTCCGCCAATCTCCTGGAGCTGGTAGGCAGCAGTCATGACGAGCCGCGCACCGCTGGCGCCAATCGGGTGTCCCATGGCGACGGAGCCACCGCAACGATTGACCCGCGCGATGTCCCAGTCCAACTCCTGCCCGACGATGAGGGGCACGGCCGCGAACGCTTCGTTCACTTCGATGACGTCCATGTCGGCAAGCTCTAGCCCCGCCTTACCGAGAAGTTTGCGAATTGCGATCGCTGGCGCGACGGGGTAATCAGACGGTTTTACGGCGGATTCGGCGTGCCCGACGATGCGGGCGATCGGCTTTGCATCAACCCTGGCCGCGGCTTTGGCGGACCCCAGCAGCAGCACGGCGGCGCCGTCGTTCACGGCGGGAGCGTTTCCGGGCGTGATCGCCTTTGTCTGATACACCGGCCGCAATCGCGCGAGCCCTTCGGCCGTGGAATCCGGGCGTGGATTTTCGTCCCGCGCGAGCGCGCGATGGTTGGGGTCGCGCTTGTTCGGGACTGCCGTGATTTCGCGTTCAAAGTAACCGCGCCGAAACGCCTCGCCCCAGCGTCCCTGGCTCAGCAGGGACCAGTCGTCCATCTCCTCGCGGGAGATTTCGCGCCGGGCGGCCATGGTGTCGCCGTGCGTAGCCATGTGGACGTTGTCGAAGGGGCACCAAAGACCGTCGAGCACCATGCCGTCGATCAGCGTCTTGTTGCCCATGCGGGCGCCCCAACGGGTGTCCATATCGAGGTACGGCGCGTTGGTCATCGATTCCATACCACCGGCGAACATCAACTCGCCTTCTTCGAGGCGGATGAATTGTGCCGCGAGACTGACAGCACGCATGCCGCTCCCGCAAACCTTGTTGACGAGCAGTGCGGGCGTGGTGTCGGCGAGTCCGCCTCCGATCGTGGCCTGGCGTGCGGGGGATTGGCCCGCTCCCGCCTGCACTACTTGCCCGAGAATGACATTGTCAATTGAATCGGGCTCGAGGTGGTCCCGTTCGACGAGCGTGTGGATAAGGTGGCTGGCGAGTTCCGCAGCCGAGTAATCGCGGAGCGCTCCGCCGAACTTTCCCCAGGGGGTGCGAGTCGCATCAAGGATCAGTGCGTCTGGCATTACGCCCTCCCTAACACGATCTTAGCGCACGCCGCGAAACGGGGCCGGGCGACAGGCAAGGGCCGGCTGCACCGGCCGCACGCGCCCCGAACGTCGCGTCTTTCCGAGTCTAGCTCTGCTGTGACGCCGCAGCCCGTCCAATGGGTCGCGAGCCTAGTTTCTAGCCGGGGCTGCGGCTAACGTGCGTGTTCGTGGGACCACGCATCCTCATCCTTTGCCGCGGCCACCTCGGGTCGCACATGTCGAGCCCGGGCATCCGTGCCACGGCCATGGCGAACGTGCTGGCGAAGCACGTGCCCGGGGCGCGCGTAACGCTGGCCGGGCCAAACGAAGATATCGAGTCACCGGCCGGCGCCCCGTACACCTCGTTGCGCTGGAGCGTCCGCAACGTGATGCAGCTCGTCGCCCGCCACGACATCATCATC
>DATNET010000325.1:0-5524 GCA_035606745.1 Tepidiformaceae bacterium | reverse complement strand
CGGCGCACGCAAGACCGCTCAGCCATACACTGGAACGATCACTCGCCTGCGGAAGCCCGCTTCGGCGAATCGTCGTATTGGATCAAATGAGCGACACGAACATCGCGCAAAACCGCCGTGCCCGGCACGACTACGAGATCGTCCAACGCTACGAGGCCGGTATCGTCCTCACCGGCTCGGAGATCAAGTCGGTGCGGGAACACAACGTCCAGCTCCAGGGTGCATACGCGCGCATCCGGGATGGCGAAGTGTGGCTGCAAGACGTGCACATCGCGCCGTACATCAACGCCGGCTATACGCCCCACAATGCGACGCGGGACCGCAAGCTGCTCCTCCACAAGAAGGAGATCCGCAAGATCAACGAACTCCTGGGCGAACGCGGGCTGACGCTCGTACCGCTTTCGATGTACTTCAAGCGGGGCAAGGCCAAGGTGGAGATCGGCGTGGGTCGTGGGCTCAAGCGTTATGACAAGAGGCACGTGCTGCAGGAGCGCGACATGCAGCGCGATGTCCAACAGGCGATGCGCCAACGGGGGTAGGCAATTCGTCCTCGGATTCCGCAGCCGTTGCCGGGCATCGGGCCGCGGCTCGGTAGCACAGACAAGGAGATCGTTCGCAAGTGCACCTGGACTTATGGAAGCAGAGCCCCGGCAGCGTCGCCGACGCAGTCTGGGCCAACACGGAGCTTCGGTCGCTCGTGCTCGCGGACAACGGGCTGAACGAAATCTCGCCCAAAATCGGCCGGCTGAGTCGCTTGCGGATGCTCGACCTTGGGCACAACCACCTGACGCAACTGCCGGAATCGTTGGGCGAATTGACCGGCCTCACGGACTTCCTCTACCTCCAGGACAACCGTCTGGACTCGCTGCCGGGTTCGCTCGGGCACCTCGCGAATCTGCGCTACCTTAACATCAGCGAGAACGCCTTTGCTTCATTCCCCGAAGCTGTGTTCGGGATGCTCCGACTCGTCGAGCTCAGGGCGTCCGACAACCAATTAGTCTCGATTCCGGCAGCGGTTGGAGCGCTATCTCACTTGAGGGAACTCCATCTGCGAAACAATCGCATCACGAGCGTGCCGGAAGCTATCGGGCAGCTAGCCGAGCTGCGGATATTGGATCTCCGGGCGAATCCGCTCACACACCTCCCGGACTCAGTGGCGGCCCTACCGCGGCTCGAAAAGCTCGATCTACGCTGGGTGACCACGCTGGTACTTCCGACATCGTTCGCTGAGCTCGAGGCACGCGGCTGCCTGATTTATCGCTGACTGGTGCCAGGGTATTCGCCGACCAGCGGGGGCCGTATCTGTTACCATAGATGCATCACCTGGGGACGAAAGGACTCGACAGGGAGCTAGGTATTCGGGTAGCAGGCCGAGGTTGGTTGTCACCCTCGTAAATCAGGCGACCAAAAATAGTTGGCAATAACCAACTCGCTCTCGCCGCTTAATTAGCGACGACGTCTTAAGTGGCCCTCGTCCTGGTGGGGCTGCCTAGGGCGCTGCAATGCCAGGGTGCCGCGGATCGACGCCGATGCAATCCGCGAAAGATTTTTCGGCTGGCCGTCCGGCATGGGGACCACCACTGTAGCCGCCGGCGAGATCCCAATCGGTGGGAAAGCCTGTAGGATAACTCGGAGCTGAACTTTGCTGGACCGGGAGTTCAACTCTCCCGCGTCTCCACCAATGCAATCAACGGGGCCCGCGAAAGCGGGCCTTTCGTTGTCCACGGACGCGTCCTTCGCGATGTCGCAACCACCTTATGTGCGAATGCACGGCTGAACCCCTGATGGCGAGTGCCGGGTGATCATCGTTGACGGGTGCGCCTGCCCGGGATCCGGCCGGCGAGTTCACGGAACGGCTGTTGCCGCAATCGTTCGGGACCGGAATCGCAAGGAGTGGGTAGACTCGCCCGCGGATATCAACGCTGATGCTCGGATTGCGCGTGGCTCCCCCGGCGGTGGCGCAGATTAGGGACAACGGACCTCGTCGCCGATGGAGACTTTGCCTTCGACAAGCACCGAGCAGTACACCCCGGCACACGCCTCATTCAACTCGCCGGCCTTTTTCAGGACCGCAGGTGTTGACGTGCCCGTCTCCGGGTCCAGGGTGATCATGTTGCAGCGCTGGTCGGGTTGGTGGACCGCAAGAGTGACCCCGCCAAGCGTGATCTGCTTCCCGACCCATGCGTTCTCGGCGAACGGTTCGTCGCCGAGCTCGACGACGAAGTTCATGCGGAATCGGCGCTGGTCGAAAGGCACCCCGGAAGGTTCGGTGAGCGCACGGATGGTCGCAGTCGAGATAACGGAGGCGTAAGCCACATCCTGGCAACCGCGGTAATCCGAGCGCAAGGTCGCGTGGCGGCCGCTCCAGGCGAAGAGCTGCTCGCGGAACTCTGGGCTCGCGAGGTCGAAATCGCCTTCCGGCGTCGACACGCGGACTTCCGGCCATCGGCCTTCTCCGCGGAGTACGGGCTGGCACTGGAGCAGCTGCGGGCACTCGCGCCCGGTGAACCATGGAAACGGGCTCAGGAGCCCGTCCTGCACGAAACCGAATGCACGGTCCAGCGGGAGACCCACGAAATCGACATCGACCGTCTCAAGCGATTCACCGCGCATTGACTTCACCGGGTAGCGCGTGATGTTTGTGATAGAGCCCTGGGTCATGCGGTTACTCCGGTGAGTTGTTTGCGTTCGATGATGTCGTCGAGTTCCACCTTGAGGCGGTCGAGCACGACATCGTACGGGTAGGCTCCTAGTTCCTGCTCGCCGCGCTTAAGATTCACGAAGGTTGGAGCGCACCAGAGGCCGAGGTCGGCGTCATCGGTTTCGCCCGGACCGTTTACGCGGCAGCCCATGACGGCGATCGTTATGTCGTATTCCTTCGCGTACGCCGACATCTCTTTCACCTTGAAGGCGAGGTCGATGAACGCCTCGTTTTCGACGCGGCTGCAGCTCGGACAGCTGATGATGTTGAGGCCGTGATCCTGGAAGACCGGTACTGAACGGAATCGGCCCGCGTCGATATCCGCGACGATCTGCTGGCCGGCTTCGACTTCCTTCCACTTATCGGCGAATGGAAGCGTCAACGAGACACGGATGGTGTCGCCGATGCCGCGACTGAGGAGCTGTTCGAACGCGATGCGCGTCTTGATGACGCCGCCAGGCAGCAGGCCAGCCTCGGTCACGCCGAGGTGCAACGGGATCTCCGGCCGGGCCGCGGCGAAGCGCTCGTTCCCCGCGATCACCTTGCGAGGATCGCTGTCTTTCATCGAGACCACGTAGCGCGTGAAACCGAGGTCGTCCAGGTACCGGCAGTGTTCGAGCGCGCTCTCCACCATTGCGGTCACGCCGCGGAGTTCGAGCGGGTCCGCACCGTCGAACTTCTCTGCCATCTCAGGGTCGACCGAGCCGCAGTTCACGCCCACGCGAATAGCGCAATCATTGCGCTCGGCCGTCTCCGCGATGAACGCAACCTTGTCCCGAACGGGTTTCGATTTCTCGTGATGGTAGAGGTGGCCCGGGTTGTAGCGCACCTTGCTGACATGCGGCGCCACTTGCGTCACCAGGCGATAGTTTTCCTGGAGGTCGACGACGAGGTTTGCATCCGGGACGCGCCCATGGACCACAGCCAGGCTCGCAACGTCTTTGGGGTTGTCGACAGCGATCCTCACGAGCCCCGCACCGGCGTTGTGAATCATTTCTACCTGTGCCACCGTCGCCTCAATGTCCTGGGTCTTTGTGGCGGCCATGGACTGGATGACGATGGGGTGCCCACCACCAATGGTGATGGAGCCGACGCGGACGGGACGAGAATTGGCGCGCTTCATGCGCTCAGTGTAACAGCCACTGCGCCGCACGAATGTAGGCAAGACAACGTGGCGTGGCCGGCCGGCGGCTCATCGGCCTCCAATCGCTCCGGCATCGCGCATGGCGGCGAGTTCTTCCCATGAATATCCGGCCGCAAGAAGCACTTCCTCCGTGTGTTCGCCGAACTCCGGCGCGCCGTGGCGAACCTGGCCGGGGCTGCGAGACAGCTGCACCGCCGGGCCGACGATCTGCGTTTCACGTCCGTCGGGGTGGCGAAACGGGACGATGTAGCTGTTCGCGAGCACCTGTGGGTCGGTGACCACCTGGCCGTAATCTTGTACTGGCGCGACGGGGAGGCCTGACTCGCACAGGAACTCGACCCAGTCCCATTGGTCGCGCTGGGCGAAGAGTGCATCCAACTCGGCGATGAGGGCATCGCGGTTGTCGTGCTGTTCGCGCGAACCACAAAAACGTGGGTCGTCGCGAAGGTCGGGCCGGTTCACCGTGTTGCAGAACGGCACCCACCAGCGCCCGACTAGCGACATGCTTACGGCGAGGTAGCGGTCATCTTTGCAGCGGTAGACGTTCCACATTGGCTCGGCGTCCTTCCGAGCGCGGCGCGGCGGGACGCGCTCTGAAAACAGCGTGCCGGTGATATTGAACGACTGCAGCATGACCTGGCCGCCAAGCAGTGAGGCTTCGACGTATTGCCCTTCTCCAGTCCGTGCGCGGTGCCAGAGGGCAAGCAGGATGGCGTACGAGAGCGAGACGGCGCCCACCTGGTCCGCCATGCCGCCAAACGAAAAAATCGGGGCGAGGTCGGGCGGGCCCTGCATCATCATGGTGCCGCCGCGCGCCTGGCCGAGGATGTCCATGGCCGGCCACTTCGCATGCGGTCCTTTGCTGCCATAGCCACTCGCGGAGGCATAGATGAGGGCCGGGTTGCGCGCCTTCATGTCTTCGTAGCCAAGGCCGAGTCGTTCCATCACTCCCTGACGCATGTTTTGGACGAATACGTCGGCCTGTGACACCAGCCGAAGGAGTGCTTCCTTGCCTTCAGGATGTTTGAGGTCCAGGACGATCCCGCGCTTGTTGCGGTTATGACTCTGGAAGTAGGCATCGGACAGGCCACGGCCGGGGTCAGGCGAATCTGGCCCTTCGACTTTGATAACGTCCGCGCCAAAGTCTGCAAGCATGGCTGTCGAGTAGGTGCCCTGCTGCCAGATCGTGCAATCGATGACCTTGAGCCCGGACAGCGGGAGCCCGGCGTACGGCGAATCGGGGAACATACGGCCTCCGTAGGACCTGCCTCAATCGGCCGATCATCGTGAGAGCCGGGAAGCATGTCAACGCACCGCCGATCACCAAAATCGCGGCGCAGCCCGCGAAACGGCTTAGCTTCCCGCCTTGGCCGTGGCCCGGGCCATGTCATCGGCGCGGCGCGCTTCCTCCGCCTTCGCGTCGGCGGCACGCTCCTTCACGGTGAACGCAGGGATGACTTCATCGGAAAAGAGCTTGAGCGATGCCAGGACCTTTTCGTTGGGGATGGTCTCGCCGGTGTTGATGAGGAAGCACATGCGGTCGACGCCTACCTCCTCCCACCACTTGAGCGCCTTGATACACGCCTCGGGGTCGCCGATGGGCGTGCCTGCCGCGACCGGGCCGACCACATCGCCCGGTCGGTTTCGCAGCGGCGCAGCGCTCGCGTGGGAGTGGTATG
>DATNET010000261.1:0-6894 GCA_035606745.1 Tepidiformaceae bacterium | reverse complement strand
CCGCAGCGCAAGGGAGCCGAGCGCAGCAGCCGAACCCAATGAGCGCCGTCAACGACTGAGAGAACTGAGAACTCAGAACTCAGAACTCAGAACTCAGAACTCAGAACTCAGAACTCAGAACTCCGCTCCGTTCCCTAGTCCCACTCGCCCCGGTACCAAGACTGCTCCGACTCATACCCCGGCCGCGTCAGTTCGAGCATGTCGTTCGCAGCCTTCAGATATTCAGTGGTGGTCGTTATCGAAGGGTCCCAGTGTGCAGACCCTGCCCACGCGCGGACATAGATGCCCGCGCCTCCCGCTGTCCGCGCGAACGGCGTCGTCCCCAGCTTCGTCCGCGTGCGCTCCGTGAACGTGTTCGCGCCCTGCGCGTCGCTCTCGCACAGCACCACGATGTAGTGCGTCTCGTCGAGTCGCCCAACAATGTCCGCCGTCCTCGCCGATTCCAGCAAACAATCCGCAACGTACTTCGCGGGGGAAACGGCCTCCTCATCATCGGTGGGCTTCTGGGACCCCGCCGGACGTACGTCGAACAGCGCCACCGCGGTCCGGTCTCCGTGCCGCACGCTCCGCGCGATCTCCCGCTTGAGCAGCTCCGCGATGTACCGCCAGTTAGGCAGCCCGCTCTCCGCATCCAGGTACTCCGGTCCTGCCGCCAACGACGACAGGTCAACGAGTGGCGCCGGCTGGTTCTTGCGGTTGATCAGGAAGGAGGCAGCGAACAAGAGCCCGGCCGCACCGGCCACGCAGGCCCCGGGCACGGTCGCGCCCGTCAGCGCCATGCCCATGCCAACGCCAACTCCAGCCACGCCCCCGAAGAGGCCCCAGCGCGTTATCGATTCTTCTCCCGGTTGGAGCATCTCGGCACGTCGTAGTTCAGGCGACGAATGGGCCATCAGAATCATCCCTTTCGCGCAGCATCGAAAGAATCGGCCGCGCCGCTTTATTGTTGGAAACCTGCCGGTCGGCCGCCGCGAACAGTTCCGCGGGGTGGCAGCTTCGCCCGCTCGCAACGCCGAACGCTAGCGTGATCGGGATGAGTTGGTCCCACTCGTACGCATTCAGCCGTTCCACTTCCTGGGCGATCCGGCGGGCAATCAGCCGCCCCAGGGCGATGTCGCCCTCAATGATGATCCCAAAATCGTCCCCGCCAACCCGCGCCGCGAAGTCGCGTGCCCGCACACACCGCGAAACCCCGCTCGCAGCCCGGCGAATCAGGTTGTCCCCAACTTCGTGGCCGTGTACGTCATTAACTGTGCGCGTACCAGTGATGTCCACCACAACCACGGTCACGTCCGTATTCGAAGCTCGCGCGGCGTCGCACGCTTCGCGCAGACGGTCGTCGAATGCCCGCCGGTTGAACATGCCCGTCAGATGGTCTGTGCGCGCTTCGCGTTCGAGCCAGCGCACCATCGTGTCGCGCCGCCGCGAAGCCCGGCTTTCATCGACTGCCGCAAGGATGCGCGCCGCCAGCTGCTCATGGTCATCAAGGTGCTGCTTGCTGAGGAAGTCGTGCGCGCCAAGCTTCAATGCCGGCAGCGCCTCGCGTTCGTTCTCCCCGTTCGTCAGCAGCACAACCGCCATGTCCCCGTGCTCCTCCCGGATGCACCGCGCGATTTCGCCGTCGCGGTCGCTCCAAAGCTCGTAGTCCACGACGGCGGCATCGAACGCACCGCCCGAAAGCAGCGCGCACGCTTCATCCGCCGAACGCGCCACGTGCGCCGAGAACTCGCCACCGGCGCGCAAAAGCTCGTGTACCCGCCGCGCGTCGTCCACCGACGGGTCAACGACGAGCACCCGCAGGACGCGGTGATGTTCGGGTGCGGAGACAGACTTCGTGAGCATTCGACTCCCCCACATTCACTATCGACAGCTATCAGCCACATACAGAGGGGGAAGGTTGATCACTGCCACAATCCTCGCTCACCGTCAGATCGGCCGGCCCCCGCCGTGCAGCTCCACGAACGCGCAGCGCATTCAGCACCCGCGCCCCGCGTCCACGCGTCTCGCCTTCACCACCGATCACGGCGACAATGAAAGGGCGGAACACTCGCGCGGAGGTCTCCATGGCTACTCCCACCGTCGCCGAAGCACCACATGAAGCCGAACCGGTGCTTTCGCCGTCACAATCCGTACTGCAATCGGTGCTGGAATCGGCCGGACGCATCTCCCTCAGCTCAGAAGTCGTCGACCTCCTCAGCACGTCCTGGCGTGAAGTGCGAGCCCAGCTCCCAGTCCGCATGGACGACCGCAAACTCAAAATCTTCGAAGGCTACCGCGTCCAGCACAACGGCGCCCGCGGCCCCTACAAGGGCGGCGTCCGCTTCCACCCCAAAGCCGACCTCGATGAAGTGCGTGCCCTGGCCATGCTCATGACCTACAAATGCGCGCTCATGGACCTCCCCTTCGGCGGTGCCAAGGGCGGCGTCATGTGCGACCCCGCCCGCATGAGCGAGACCGAGCTCAATCGCCTCACCCGTTCCTATACCCAGCACATCGGTATGATCCTCGGCATCGCGCGCGATATCCCGGCCCCCGACATGGGCACGAACGCCCAGACCATGGCCTGGATGATGGACGCCTACGGCCAAAAATACGGCTACACGCCCGGCATCGTCACCGGCAAGCCCGTCGAACTTGGCGGCAGCTACGGCCGCGACCAGGCCACCGGCCGCGGCGTCGCCACCTGCATGCGCGAATACGCCGCCTTCGAAAAAAGCTCCCCCACCGATATCCGCATCGCTATCCAGGGCTACGGCAACGTCGGCTCCTGGACCGCCCGCATCGCTACCAGCATGGGCTTCAAAGTCGTCGCCGTCGGCGATGTGAAGGGCGCGATCCACAACCCCGAAGGCCTCGACGTCGCTGCTATCGACCGCTGGTTCGGCGTAGCCGGAAGTGTCGCGGGCTTCCACGGCGCCACCCCGATCACCAACGAACAGCTCCTCGAAATCGATTGCGATTACCTCGTCCCCGCCGCCCTCGGCGAAGTCATCACGGGCGCCAACGCCCGCGCCGTGAAAGCTCGCGTCGTCGTCGAAGCCGCCAACCACCCCGTCACGCCGCCCGGCGACCGCATCCTCGCCGAGCGTGGCATCGTCGTCCTGCCGGACGTCCTGATGAACGCCGGCGGCGTCACCGTCTCCTACTTCGAATGGACCCAGAACATCCAGCAGTTCCGCTGGTCACTCGAACGCGTCAACGGCGAACTCGAGACCCGCATGGTCTCCGTCTTCCGCGATGTGATGGAACGCGCCACACGCGATAGCACCCGCCCCCGCCAGGCCGCATTCGACCTCGCAGTCGAACGCGTCGGGCGCGCGATAACCTTGCGCGGATTTGTCTAACTACCGCCGCCGAATGAGGCCGAGCACGCGGCGCTAGCCGAACAGCGGCCCGCCCTTGTCCAGCACTTCGCCGCTCATCGCGATCACTGCCGGCCGCTCTTCGCAGTAGCCCTCGTTTTCGCACTTGTCGAACACAAACGCCCCGCGCTTCTTGTTGTACTCAATCTTCCACGTCCCGAGCGCAAGCCCGTTGTTGGGCTTGCCCGCTTCTGCCTGCAACACCGCGATCAGCGCGGCAATCTCTTCACGTCCCATGTCCTGTGAGTCTCCTCAAGCAACTCCCTACATCCTACCCGGAATCCCCGGTTCTTTCGTCTTTCGTCTCGACTCTCTACTCTTCCGAAATGGGCCGCGTCTTCATCTCCCGCGAAATCCCCGGCCACGCCCCAGAACTGCTCGCCGCTGCAGGCCACGACGTGGAACAGTGGCCCCACGACCTTCCCGCCCCGCCCGCCGCCCTCAGCGAGGCCCTCGCCCGCGCCGATGGAGCCATCACGATGGTCGTCGACAAAGTCGATGCCGCCATGCTCGCCGCCGCCCCCCGCTTGCGCATCCTCGCGAACATGGCGGTCGGCTACGATAACGTCGACCCGGTCGTCGCTGCCCAGGCCGGCGTCTGGCTCACCAACACCCCTGGCGTCCTCGCCGAGACCACTGCCGACTTCGCCTTCGCCCTCATGCTCGGCCTCGCCCGGCAGGTCTCCATGAGCGAAGCAGATACCCGCGCCGGCGGCTGGAAGACCTGGACGCCCACCGCCTTCCTCGGCACCGACGTCCACGGTGCCACGCTCGGCATCGTGGGCATGGGCGAAATCGGCCAGGCCATGGCACGTCGCGCAGCCGGCTTCAATATGGCCGTGCTCTATTCAAGCCGAACCCGCAAACCCGAATTGGAAGCCCAATACGGCTACCGCTGGAGCTCCTTCGGCGAACTGCTCTCACGGTCCGACTTCGTCTCCATCCACACTCCGCTCACCCCGGAAACGCGTCACCTCTTCGGCGCGCCCGAATTCGCCCAGATGAAGCGCGAAGCCATGCTCATCAATACCAGCCGTGGCGGTGTGATCGACCAGGATGCACTCGTCGCGGCGTTGCGCGCCCGCGAGCTCGGCGGTGCCGCACTCGATGTCACCGACCCCGAGCCGCTGCCGCTCGGCCATCCACTCTTCGCTCTGCCAAACGTCGTCATCACGCCGCACATCGCCAGTGCGAGCCTCGCCACCCGCTCGCGCATGGCCGAAATGGCTGCCACCAACGTGATCGCCGTACTGGAAGGCCGTGAGCCCTATAATCCAGTTAATCGCCCCGCTCACCTACGCTAATCTCGACGAATCGCCGCCCTGGAATCTTCGCGAACAACTTGACACATAACGAGTGAACGCGGACAAAGGGACAGCGCGGCGCGTTGGATAGCCACGACGGGGCGCCCAAATCCCACACAACCGCCCACGATGACCAGAGCGGGGACTCCCGGAGAGTTACGTGACCAAATCAGCGAAGGCTGCCGGAAACCTGTGGCTCGCCGAAGAGCTGTGGAAGCTCAACGCCATCGATTTCGGAGATTTCACCCTCGGCCGCACCGCCGTGCACTCGCCTATCTATGTGAACCTCAGAAGGCTCATCTCCAACCCCAAGGCGCTCGCCCGCTGCGCGCGCATTATTCGCGAAGAGCTCGAAGCCCTCATGTCCATGCGCAACCCGCACGTACAGCCGTTTACGCTCGTCGCCGGTGTGCCGTTCGGTGGCCTGCACGTTGCCACCGCTTTCTCGCTCAACGTCTCCACCCCCATGATCTACATCCACCCGCCCGCAACAGATAAGTCCGACGTGATCGAGGGCATCTTCGTGCGCGGCCAGAGCTGTCTCATCATCGATGACCTCATCACCGGCGGTGGCTCCATCCTTCAGACGGCCGCCACGCTCTCCGAGGCCGGCCTCGTGGTGCGCGACGCCGTGACCCTCATCGACCGCCAGGAGGGCGGCCGTGCCGCCCTCAAGTCCGCCGGCATCAATCTCGTCAGCATCCTCACCCTCGAACAGATCGCCACCTACCTCATGTCCGCCGGCCACATCCCCGAAGAGGCCTATCGCCACACCATGAACTACATCGAATCCCGTGACCGCAGCTGATACCTCCGCTGTGCTCGTCCGCCGCGCGGTATTGGACGACTGTCCCTCGATCAACAGCATCTATAACTTCTACGTCCGCACATCGCCCGCCACCTTCGACACCGTCGAGATGCCGCTCCCGCGCCGCCATGAATGGCTCGAAGCCCACGCCGCGGCTGACCTCCCCGTGTTCGTGGCCGAGCTCGATGGCCAGCTGGCTGGCTGGTGCAGTCTCTCCGCGTGGAGCCCCAAGCGCGCCTACGACACGACCGTCGAGGAGTCCATCTATATAGCGGATTCGTTCCGTGGGCGCGGCCTCGGCCGCCTCTTGCTCGCCGCCGCCCTCGGCGCAGCGCGCGACCGCGGGACGCACGTCGTCATGGCCGGCATCGTCGCCTGCCAGGAGCCCAGCCTCGCCCTCCATCGAAAGCTCGGCTTCGAACAGACCGGCCTCAATCCCCACATGGGATTCAAGCTCGGCCAGTGGCACGATGTCGCATCCTTCCAACGCGCCCTCTGGTGTTCCCCCGATCTCCCCGTTGCCACCCACTCCCGCTAGCGCTCGGGCGTTGCTCATCCTCCGATTCTGCTGATACTTGGCCCGATGACTGTCGCCGCCCCGGTCCACGACCAGCTCAAGCGGCAGATGGGCCTCGCCGACGCCGTCGTCATGGGCCTCGGCGCCATGATCGGCGCCGGTGTCTTCGTCGCGTTCGGGCCCGCTGCCCAGGCCGCCGGCTCCGGCCTCATGGTTGGCCTCGTGCTCGCCGCCGGCGTGGCGTACTGCAACGCTACCTCGTCCGCGCGCCTCGCCGCCCTCTATCCCGAATCCGGCGGCACCTATGTCTACGGCCAACGACGGTTAGGAGAGTTCTGGGGATACCTCGCCGGTTGGGCGTTCGTCGTCGGAAAGACTGCCTCCTGCGCCGCCATTGCCCTCACCGTTGGCTCCTACGCCTGGCCGCAGCACGCGCACCTCGTCGCCGTCGCCGCCGTCGTAGCCCTCACCGCACTCAACTATTTCGGCGTCCAAAAAGCCATCTGGGCGACACGCGGCATCGTCGCCTTCACCCTCGCCGTGCTCATTCTTGTCGTGGTGGTCTGCGTGGTCGGCGCGCCCTCGAGCCGTCCCGGACTCGACATTCCCGGTGGCTGGTCCGTCCGCGGGACCTTGCAGGCGGCCGGGCTGCTCTTCTTCGCCTTCGCCGGTTACGCCCGCATCGCCACACTCGGCGAAGAGGTGCGAGACCCAAAAATCACCATCCCCCGCGCCATTCCACTCGCCCTCGGCATCACCCTCGTCGTCTACGTGGCCGTTGCCGCTGCAGCGCTGTTCGTGCTCGGCCCGGCGAAGCTCGCCAGCTCCGCCGCGCCACTCGCCGATGCCATCCGCGTTACAGACTTCGGCTCCCTCGCGCCGATCGTCCGTGTTGGCGCTGCG
>DATNET010000251.1:0-4944 GCA_035606745.1 Tepidiformaceae bacterium | reverse complement strand
GCAGCGCGGTACCACGCGGCCGGAACGACGGGCGTGATGAATGTGCGGCGGGGCCTCGAAATCATCCGCGACGAAGCCGGCGACGACACCTTTATCCTCGGCTGCACTTGCCACTTCGGCCCGGCCGTCGGACTCGTCGATGCTATGCGGGTTGGCCCGGACGTAAAAGAGCTCTGGAGCAACGGGCCCAATCCTTCCGTTAAGCACGCGATGCGTCTGACGCTCCAACGCAACTGGATGCACAAGCGTTGGTGGGTGAACGACCCCGACTGCCTCATCGTGCGCGAAACCGACACCGCGTTGGACGAAGCCGAGGTGCGGTTTCTCGCTACCGGCATCGCGCTCAGCGGTGGAATGGTCATTGCCAGTGACGACCTTCCGAAGCTGAGCGACGGCCGCCGCGACATGGCGCTCGCGCTGTTTCCACCGCCGGTCGCTGCCGCCGAACCCGTCGACGCCTCAGACGCTCCCACGCCAACCAGCTGGCGTGCGGCACTCGGAAACGCGCGCTTTTTCGTTGGCGTGCTGAACTGGGACGACACACCCAGGTGGGTGCCGTGGGGCGAACTGCTGCGGCCCGGCGAAGTCGCGTTTGATGTTTGGAACGGCCGCAAGCTGCCGATGGGAGACATCTACCTGCGGCCGCACGAAGGCACGCTGTGGCAGGTTACCGGACCGGGGCCAACGCCTCGGGTCGTCGGCGATACCGGCCATTTGGGCTATGCCGGGCTTTTCCAACGTCCTGTCAGCGGCCGGATCCAGGTACGAAATGACTCCTCTCGCCCCCGTACGATTGCGGTCGAAGCGCGTGGGCAGGTGGTCGAAGCGGAGCTCGCGCCCGGCGAAATGCGCTGGTTTGACTGATGAGCAAGGACGGGATGCTATGCTCCAGCCGAAAATGAACATCGAGCTGCCTGCCGAACGTATAGCCGCGTTCTGCCGCAAATGGCAGATCACGGAACTGGCTGTTTTCGGCTCTGTCCTACGGGACGACTTTCGCGCGGACAGCGACCTGGACGTCCTCATCACACCTGGCCAGGATGCAAGATGGTCCGCGTTCGACATGATGCACATGGGTGAGGAGCTTGCCGAGATCGCCGGGCGCCCGGTTGACGTTGTCAGCCGGCGCGGGCTTGACTCCAGCAGGAATTTCCTCCGTCGGCAGGCTATCCTGGAATCCGCCCGGACCATCTACGCTGCTAGACAGCCTTCCGTGCCTGTCCTCTGATTCGTTGCCCTTTCGCCTCGACGTCTCTAACCTCCTGCGATGACACCCGATACTTCGTTCGACGCGGTGGCACACAATCGTGTTGCGTGGGACCGCCAGGTCGAGAGCGGTGACGAATGGACACGGCCCGTCGGGCCAGACGTGATCGCCCGCGCACGGAATGGCGATTGGTCCGTCGTGCTGATTGGGTACGAGCCCGTGCCCCGCGATTGGTTCCCGGCGGATCTGACCGGTGTCGATGTGCTGTGCCTTGCATCCGGCGGAGGACAGCAAGGCCCGACGCTTGCGGCCGCCGGGGCGAACGTGACCGCGTTCGACAATTCGCCTGCGCAACTCGCCCAGGATGAGCTCGTCGCGGAGCGAGACGGCCTGGCTATCCGCACCGTCCTTGGCGACATGCGCGACCTCTCGATATTTCCAGACGCCTCGTTCGACCTTGTGTTCCATCCCGTCTCGAACCTGTTCGTGCCCGAACTGCGCCCGGTGTGGGGCGAGTGCGCACGGGTCCTCCGGGCGGGAGGGACGCTCCTCGCTGGCTTCGTAAACCCGGATATCTACATCTTCGACGCAGCGAAACTCGAAATCGGGGAGTTTGTGGTGCGGCATTCGCTGCCGTACTCCGACCTCACGAGCATCACCGTCGAGGAGCGCGAGCGGGTCTTCGGCCTCGACACGCCTGTGGAGTTCAGTCACACGCTCGCGGAGCAGATTGGCGCACAGTTGGAAGCGGGCTTCCAACTCACCGCGTTCCGCGAAGCGCCACACCATGCGAACGCGACGGCGAAATACCTGCCTGGTTACTTTGCAACGCGGGCCGTCAAGGCTCACTAAGGCCGCACCTCAAGGGGACGTCAGATCTGAGCGACATAGCCGAAGAATTCGGCGTCTTCGTTGCCTCCACCCTGGCCCTCGCCTGTCTCGTTGAAGTCAGCGACGAAGCGGATCTCCTGGAGCCACTTGACCATTTTGAAGCCCAGCTGGTTTTCGACGCGCAGCCGCAGCGGTGCCCCGTAGGTGATCGTCAGCGGCTCGAGGTTCCGTTCGTAGGCAAGCAGGCTGAGCTCGTGGCGCAGGTTCGCCATGCTCTGAGCCTCGTAGTACTGGTGCCCCGAAAGGCCCTTCCCGAACGAGTAGAACACTGCGAATCGTGCTTCGGTGGTTGGCCTGACGGCTTCGAGCAGTGCGCGGGTGGGAAGACCGCCCCATTCGGACACTCCGGTCCACCCCTGGATGCAGTGGTGTAGGGTCGTCTGCCGCTGTCGGGCGGCCAGGTCCTTGATCTGCTCCAGCGAGAGCTCCATTGGGTGCTCCACGAGTCCGGTCACTTTCAGACGGTAGTCACGGAACTCGCCGGCCACGAGCGTTCTCCATTCGTCGCTGTCGGGTTCTTTGCCGTTCGGCCAGAAGTAGGGAGAGATTTCGCTCGCCGGGTACTGTGCCTTGGCCTCCCGGTCGAAGAGCAGGCTGAGGATTGGGCTGACGGTGACGGCCGTGAAGCGCTGGAGGGTGCGCGGATAGTGCCAGCTGAACCAGACGGCGGCCTGCGTGAGGGCAAGCGCGAAGACCACGCCAAGGATCGTCAGCCAGACGCCGCTGGCCTGGGCCACGTCCTGGTTCAGCACGATCCCGTTGAGGTTGCGCGCGGCGCCAGTCGAGAGCACGAGCACCATGTGCCCGGCGAAGAAAGCGATGAATGCAATCATCAGAATGAAGTGCACGGAACGTGCGCCCTGCCGGTTGCCGAACAGCCGTGGATACCACTTGTGCTCGTTGTCGAACGCCGGCGACATCGCGATGCCGGCCAGGATTTGCAGCGGCGGAAGGATGAAGATCACTCCGAAGTAGCTGAGCTGCTGGAGTGCGTTAAAGCGCACATAACCATTGATCCCGGCCACCGTTGCGGGGTCGTGGAGGCGGCCGTACGTGGCCACGCACGTCAGCGTTTGCGGTGCTAACTCCCAGCTCGTCGGTACAAGCCGCGTCCACGTCCCATCCGCGAACTGCAGCGAAACGAACGCCGCACCGGTGAGGATCCAGAGAATGTCGAACATGAAGTGCCAGTGGCGAGCGATGCCAATCATGTGCCGCCCGCCGGGCAGCCCCAGCCACCCTGGCGCCGTTACCGAATCCTCTTTCGCCGTCCAGGTGCGATCGCGAGGGACGTCACCGCGGGCGCGCAACCAGTCGGTGCCCGGCGTGCAGTGCATGTTCATGTAGAGCCGCGGATGGTCGGTGAAGATCTGGATGCCACTTCGCACCAGGAAGAGCAGATACACAAAGTTCAGAAAGTGGGCGAGCCGAGTGTAGAAGTTGAACCCCGGTTCCACGCTGGATGACGGGGTGACACAGGGAAACCGGCCCATGAAACGCTGGCCAGCGCCGGTGCTATGAAACGCGAACGAGGCGGCGACGACGAGTCCACCCAGCACAATGAGCACGCCCACGAACGCGAGCAACACACGCCACAACGCCCAGTACCGGCCGAACAGCTTGAGCTGCGGGCGCGGTGGCACATGTGGCATGTAGTCGATGAGCCGGGCGCGAGGGCGTTTCGCCACAGGCCGCATGCTACGGTCCGGGCGGCACCTTTTGCCATGTCAGGGGCATTGCAAAGTGTTCGTCGCGCTGCCGGTGGAGTGCCTCAATCTTTTCGATCGCCGTCCTGGCCGGGCCACCAACGATACACATGCAAATCGGTGTGTCCGCCGATGTTGAACGAGACGCCCTCATCTTCGAGGAGCTGCCGCTGCAGGTCGGCATTGGTGCCACGGCCCTTGAGGCTGATGGCCCCGCTCGCATTGATGACACGCCACCAGGGCACGTTGCGGTCGCCACGCAACGAATGCAGCGCGTACCCTACCGCCCGGGCCGCCGCCGGCGCGCCGAGTTCCAGGGCAACCTGTCCATACGTCACCACGCGGCCTGCCGGTACCCTGCCAACGAAGGCATAGACGGCGTCGTAAAAGGTAGGCATCCCACCGTGCCGCGAACTGGGCGTGTTATCTGGCGTCATCCCCCGTATTATCCCGAAGATGACTGAAGCAGCACCAACCTCAGCTCTTAACGGCGTTCGAGTCATAAACGCCGGCCAGATCCTTGCGGCGCCGTTCTGCTCCACGCTGCTGGCCGAATTTGGTGCCGAAGTGATAAAGGTCGAGCCGCCAGGGAAGGGTGAAAACAACCGCGGCAGCGTGTCATTCGCGCAGGACAACCGTGGCCAGAAGGCCGTAACGTGCGACCTCTCGAAGCCTGAGGGCAAAGCGCTCTTCCGCCGGCTCTGCGACAGCGCCGATATCCTCGTCGAGAACTTTCGCGCCGGCCACCTCGAAAAGTGGGGCCTCGGCCCGGACGCGTTGCGCGAGTCGAATCCGGGGCTGATCGTGGTGCGCATTAGCGGCTACGGCCAGTCGGGGCCGTATCGCGACCGCGCCGGTTTCGACCGCGTGGCGCTTGCGTTCGCTGGGATGACGGGGCTCACGGGGTACGCGGACCGTCCGCCGATCCGCCCCGGTTATTTCGTGGCCGACTACGGTGCGGGCATCTTCGCTGCGTTCGGAGCGCTGGCAGCGCTCCGTTCACGCGAACTGACCGGTCGCGGCCAGGACGTTGATGTCGCCCTTTATGAAGCCGCCTGGCGGATGAGTGGAGCGCATGCCGCCAACTATGGCCTCACGGGCAAGAACCGGGAGCGCTCTGGAAACTATTTCCCCGGTGTG
>DATNET010000195.1:0-3883 GCA_035606745.1 Tepidiformaceae bacterium | reverse complement strand
GGAAAGGGGGCCGTGTGCCCGCGCGCGCCCAAAACCGTGTCCGCGATGTAACCGGCCCTACGCCCTCACGCGATCGCGTTCATCCGAGCACCGCCGGTGCCTCCGCCGAGCGGCTCACGCCCACCACATGCGAAATCGACGCTTATGCCCTGAAACCCGGATCGAACTTCGGGCCCTCGGTACGCAGATCCACCCCAACGTCGCGGTTGAGTTCGGGCCTCCATGATTCCACCGATAACCCTGGCGCGACCCCGCGCAACCGAACTAAGGTTCCGTCCGAGAAAGCGGGACGATGAGAAAACTCGGCGCGGTCGCTATCGTCCTTCCCCTCGCTCTCACTTCGCTGGCCTGCCCCACCCGGCCGGGCCCGTCGGATAAGGCCGACGGTGGCCTAGGCGGCAGCGTCGGGCAAGCCGGCGCCAGCGGAGTTGCAGGGAACGGCGGTACGGCCGGTGCGAACCCGGGGGGCGCATCAGGCGGAACCGCGGGAGCCGGTGGTGCGCCAGTTCCCTGTGCCGCGAACCAGACGAGTTGCGCTGGCGGCTGTGCAAACGTCTCGAACGACGAGAGTAACTGCGGCGGTTGTGGTCACACCTGCCTGGGAGGGATGTGTACTAACGGGACGTGTTTGCCGGTCACGCTAGCCCACCTGACCACGACAGTCATTCCGGCGGGGCTGGCCGTGAACAGCTCTACCGTGTTCACGACCGTACCTGGCAACAGCACCGTGCCCTGGTCTCTCTACGGCGTGCCGAAGACCGCCGTGAACACCTCACCATCCCCAATCATGACGGCGGACGCTGGGAACAACATTACGAGCTTCCTAGGCGCCAGCGATGCTTTTCTCTTCGCCGCGACGGGCTACAACAGCCCTGGCGGCAGCCCTAAAACGATACTGTCGTGCAATCCCACGAACTGCGCGAGCACCCAGCAAAGCTGGTACACGTCGAATGCTGGGCTGAACACCTGCGATCCGTCGACGCAGGAGTGCTTCCTTTTTGTACCGGGAACCGGGTCCGCCGACGTCCAATACGCCAAACAAGGAACCGCCTCTCAGAGCTCACCCCAGGACTTCAGTCCCGTTCTCAACATGGCCCTTGGCTTCCCAGGAGCAGCGGCTGGCTACATCTACGCTGGCGGGCTCTACGCAACGTCGTCATCCAGCTCGACCTACTCCGTTCTCCAGCGCATGTCACAGGACGGGACCGGCGGTGTCTCCACCTTGGCGAACCTAGGGCTGTCGTCGCAGTTCGCCATCAACAGCACGCCGCTGGTGACCGGCACGCGGGTGTATGTGGCGGGCTCGGACATCAACGGCAACACCACCGGCCTGATCTCGCTCTCGCTACCCAACGGTGTGGGGAACTCCACCCCTGCCTACCTGGCGGGTACGACGATCTCGAGCAATAGCTGGCTAGCGGCGTGGGGCGACGATACGGCGATCTACTTTGCTAACGCCGCGTCGCAGTGGGTGACCTGCCCGGCCTCCGGATGCACGGGAACTCCAGCCGTCATGGCCGACGCGAGTGCCGCCGTCGGCTATCTGACGGGCGACACGCAGGCCATCTATTGGCTCAACGCGACGTATAGTGCGAGCGACGGAACCGCGACAGGGTTCTCCTTGATGAGACTTGCCCGCTGATTGCTATCGGAGCGGCGTCCTTTTGAAGAACCGAACCACGCGCGCGAGCAGGGAACGTGGTGGGGGCCGGGCTCCTGAGCCGCGCGGGAAGACCGGCTGGTCCCGTGCAACCCGTTCGGGAGAGACGGACGGGCCGCTGCCATTGGGCGATGACGGCCGGCCAGCCCCCTGGTTCCTTCGGTGGCCGGCGTTGATTCTTTCAGTCGCGATCTTGTTCGCCTTCGCACGGCTCTTCTCCGCTGGCTTCGTGCTGTTCGACGATGACTTTCAGATCTACGCCAACCCGTTTCTCAACCCGCCGACGCTCGAGAGCATCGCTCGATTCTGGCAGCACTCCTACCAGCAACTCTACATACCGCTCGCTTACACAATCCTCGGTGCCATCGCCAAGGTCGCGGGAGTTCCGGGCCACGTCGACAGCTCGCTCGGGCAGGCCGTCAGCCTGGACCCCACGGCGTTTCACGCGGTCAGCGTCCTCCTGCACCTCGGAAACGCGTGGCTGTGCTTCCGGCTGATTCGGCGGCTGACCGGCCGCACACGCGCCGCGTTGCTCTGTTCATTGGTGTTCGCTCTGCACCCCCTACAGGTGGAGAGCGTCGCCTGGCTCTCCGAGCTGCGCGGTCTGACCAGCAGCGCTTTCGGTCTGGCAGCACTCAATGCGTTTGTGCTGTGGCGACAAGAGAGCGAGCGAGCCCGATCACGCAAGCTGATGGCCGTCTCCGTCCTCTTGGTGGGTTGCGCCCTGCTCTGCAAGCCGAGCGCTGCAGTCCTGCCCTTGGTGGCGCTGGCGATAGATCGCATCGCCTTGCGGACGCGATGGCGTGAGGCCCTGACTGGAGTGGGACTCTGGGCCGCGTTGGCCATACCCTTCGTCCTCATAACCCGCACGATTCAGCCCGTTCCCGTTGGTGGGCATTCTCTCCTGTGGCAGCGACCGTTCATCGCCGGTGACTCCCTGGCGTTCTACGTCTTCAAGGCCCTTTGGCCGGTCGACCTTGGGATCGACTATGGCCGGACGCCGACCTCGGTGATGTCTCATTCATGGGGCTATCTGGCCTGGATGGTTCCGGTGACCTTGCTAGTCGCCGCGTACCTGAACCGTCGCCGACGTCCGAACACTTGGCTCGGCGCTGTGTTCTTCCTGACATTCTTGCTGCCGACGCTCGGGCTCGTGCCGTTCGCGTACCAAGCCTATTCGACGGTCGCCGATCGATACATGTATCTGGCCCTAATCGGGGTCGGCCTCATCGTCTCCGAAGCGTTCGACTACGTGCGGCCGCAGCGAGTCGCCATGCTTGGAGCCGCGACGTTGTTCATCACGCTCGCGGTGCTGTCGTTCAACCAAAGTGGCCACTGGCTCACGAACTCTGCCTTTCTTCGTCACACGATCGAAGTCAACCCGTCAGCAGGATTCGCCTACAACAACCTCGGTGACACCGCGCTGGCGAAGGGCGACCTGAACGAAGCGCTGACCGACTACAAGGCCTGCATCGAGAGGGATTCGGCTCGTACCAGGGCCTACATCAACCTGGCAGAGGTCTACACCGCTTTGAACCAACCTGCCGACGCCGAGCGGGCCATCGCGCAGGCTGAGAAGACCCCCGAGATGACCTCAGACGATCTCACGAATCTCGGCATCGTGCTCATGAAGATGAACCAACCTGCCCGCGCACTCCAGGCGCTTGCGACCGCCGTGTCGATTGATCCGGGCTCGCCGACCTACCTCTTCAACCAGGCCAATGCACTGTCCGCAACCGGACAGTTCGCTGAAGCCGAGGCAGCCTTCCGTCGTTGCATCGAGCTCGCGCCCACGCTGGCCGGCGCCCATACCGGTCTAGGCATCGTGCTCGCGGAGACACGTCGACTGCCCGATGCTCTCACCGAATTCCGCACCGCGGTCCGTCTGCAGCCAAACGATTCTGCGGCGCTCGACGATCTCAAGAGGGCCGAAGACTTGATGCGAGCACAGGGCGCTCGGTAGGTGGCAGGCCGCCACGCAAACGTCGGCCGTCGAGGATCGCAAGGTTTTTTCGCGTCGGCTCGACTGCGGTGCGCTCATCGATCTCGCCTTCGCCTTATTCTCTGAAACCCGGATCGAACTTCCGGCCCTCGGTACTACGGTGGACTGGCAGGCGCGGACCTTGTCGGACACGAAAAAGATCGGGCAGGCAGACACCTCCGTGCCGCCGCTTGCACAAAAGGCCCGGCGCCCGTGATCCGCTCGGCGCTTCACGTTCCGCA
>DATNET010000182.1:0-2891 GCA_035606745.1 Tepidiformaceae bacterium | reverse complement strand
AGGTCATCGCGAGGATGAGGACGAAGATGTTCGGCACGCGGAAAAACCGCAGCGACTTGAGGATATCTGCCCACTTGGTGGTCAGAATCAGCAGGATCGCCATGGAAACGGACACCCCGACGCGGAGGACGAAGATCCCGGCGGCCTCGGTGCCGGCGCGCGAGACGTGGAGCATGTAGAACCCGAGTGGAACATGGAAGAGCGCCTGGCCCCCAACGATGAAGATTGAAGGGAGGACGACGATCCCGCTGAACAACGGGATGCCGAACCAGACCCGTTTGAGGAATAGCTTGATGTCTATCTCGGATGCGAGGGCGGCTGCGAAGACGACGGCGTACAGCCCGGCCAGCGCAAGCCAATCGCGCGAAAGCCCGGCGGCGACGATGAGCACGATGAACGCCGCCACCTTCATGCGCGGGTCGCGACGTTGGAGGAAGCCATCGCGGCGGGCGTTCTCCTCCGAGAAGACGGCCGTTTCGATGCTCAGCGCGATGCCGGCGATCGTCTTCTCGACGAAGCCTGGTTTGCGCTTCTTCTGGCGCGGGGCGGGCAGCGCTGCACGCGCGTCGGCGGTCAATCTCCAGCGGTCCTCCAATCGGGAGGCGGTGGCGGGATGAGCCAGCGGCCGAACCGGTAGAGGGCGAAACCGATAGCGAGCAGCGCGCCCATACCGGCGACGCCGGCGAACTGGTAGCCGAGGTTCTGCCGCCACGGGGAATCGGTGCTGCTTACCCATGGCGGCTGATACCCCTCGAACAACGTGTGTTTCGAGAAGGTCACGTTGGCGAGGTTCGTGGGGACGCAAGCGCACTCCCGGTTC
This sequence comes from Tepidiformaceae bacterium, assembly GCA_035606745.1. Classification (GTDB taxonomy): domain Bacteria; phylum Chloroflexota; class Dehalococcoidia; order Tepidiformales; family Tepidiformaceae; genus DATNET01. The sequence continues at coordinate 2,071 of DATNET010000182.1, read as the reverse complement.
ACCGCGGGGAGGGCTTCGAAGAGGTGGTTGTCGCCTGTCTGCCGGGCGGCGACCGCGGCGGAGACTTCCGCTTGAGTCGCCGTCTGGTCTTCGCCGAACGCCCCGCCGGGGGCGATCAGCCCGATCGGCACCCAGATGAGGATGCCCACGAACACGAGGGCGGGAGTGCGCCAGGCGGGGGCGCGGCGCAGGGCAACGAAGAGAAGCGGCAACACGACCGCAGAGACGGCAGCGGAAACGAGGACGGTTTCCAGGACATCGGAGCCTTTTACGGTGGACCAGTTGAGTCCCGCCCAGCGCGACAGATCGCCATCACCCTTGACCAGGCCAGCGACGAAGATCACTCCGGCGGAGACGGCCGCAAGGGCGCTTACGACAACCCATGGGTTGAAGCGCCGCGCGCGATCCTGCAGGTCCGCCGTGGGTTTTTGTCCGCGCATGAGGATCTCGGGGTAGGACTTTTGCATGTAGGCGAGGCCGAGCGCGGTGATCGCCGCTTCGACGAACGAGGCGCCGAGCATGTGCGCGAGGAGCATCGCTGGGATGGCGGTGCTCAACCCGTAGGGGCTGTAGTCGGGGATGCCGTTGGTGCTCCAAAAGTGGGGCTGGACGCCGAGTTCGATGCCGACCGCGAGTGCCGCCAGCGTGATCCCCACGTACGAGCCAATTGCGGCTGCGATGATGCGCCGCTGCGTGAGCGGGCCGCTCCTTCCAGCCATGAGTTTGTAGACGAGGAAGCCGCTTATGGGCAGGATGACGCCCATGTTCATGCAGTTCGCGCCGATGGCGGTGATGCCGCCATCGCCGAAAAATAGCGCCTGGATGATGAGGGCGACGGAGGTCGAGATCACGGCCGCCCAGGGACCAAGGACGATTGCCGTGAGGGTCCCGCCCACGCCGTGGGCGGTGGTGCCACCGGGGACAGGGACGTTGAACATCATGATGGCGAACGAAAACGCGGAGAAGATGGCGAGCAGCGGGACCGTTCGGCCGCCGATAATCTTGCGCACGCGCGTGACCGCGACCGCCCAGAACGGGACGGCGGTCGCATACATCACGCCACAGGTTTGGGGGCTGAGGTAGCCATCAGGTATGTGCACAAAGTCCTCACGCAGCCTATGGCCAGGCTGATATCTTAACCGTCTCGCCATGCCGCTGCAACAGTTTGCATTTGCGAAGAGGGGCGTCGGGCGGCCTGAGCTGGCAATTTCGCAGCGGCTTCGGGATGCAAGTCGCTCATCGTGTCACCATTTGGGACGGCATTTAGTGCATCCGGGACTACGCGAAAATTGCAAACTAACGAGTCACATTCATACGATTGGTAGGTTAGCGTATCAATCTTGACCACAACTGGCATGCAAATAGGAATACTGGCAGCCTACCTGAGATGAATTTGCAATGCTTTAGGAGCGGCGCGACCTATGTTCTCTTCACAGGCTGCCAGGCAGCGCTTTGTCTTGCTGCTGGTCTCGATCGTCGTCCTCACCGTCGCCGGGCCGTTCGCGGGGGCTGCCTTTGCGAGTCTTCCACCAGCCGGAGGAGGCGGGGGCCACAGTAAGCAATCCGAAACAGCGAGCCAGCATGCCGCTGTACCTCCGCCTAAGGCGGCCCGGCCCGCGACGCAGTCGATAGGGTATGACATTAGCTGGCCGCAGTGCCCACAGGACCAGAAGCCGTCCGGATCGGTCAACTGGGTGATCCTTGGCGTGACGGGTGGCAAGCCAACGACGCTCAACCCGTGCCTTCCGCAACAGGCAGCGTGGGCGAAAACGGCGGGCACGTTGCCGCAGCTCTACATGAACGTGGCCGGTGTACCGGCTGGCTACGACAGCCCGCTATGCGCCGCCAGCGACACGCCGTGCCAGGCTTACCAGTTCGGTGCGAACAGTGCGGCGAGCTCGCTCCGTTACGCAGCCGAGTCGGGCGTAACGGCCTCGAACTGGTGGCTGGATGTCGAGACGGGCAACTATTGGACCTCTGACCACTTCCTCAACGAGCGCGTCATCGCGGGGGCGATAGAGACGCTGCAGAGCACCGGCCATAACGTCGGGATTTACTCAACTCCGCTGCA
>DATNET010000155.1:0-2410 GCA_035606745.1 Tepidiformaceae bacterium | reverse complement strand
TCCGTGCCGGCCGCAGTCAGGCGGTATTCGTAGCGCGGCGGCCGTTCCTGGTAGACGGACCTCTCGAGAATGCCGCTGGCGACGAGCTTTCTGAGGCGGTCGCTCAAAATATCCCTCGGCGCGCCCGTGTTCGCCTGGATTTCGTTGAAACGCAGCGAGCCTAGCAGCACCTCCCGGATGACCAGCAACGACCACTTCTCCCCGACGACATCGAGCGCCCGGGCAATCGAGCATTCTCTTGGCATGGCACCCTCCGAGCGGAAAGTTTGACTTCCCAACCTACAGTCTACTACGCTTTGGCGAGTTGGAATTTCCAACCTGGAGTGAGCAATGCAGGCGCAACAGACCGCCGTCACCAACCGTCGTCCGCTCGTGAAGCGCATGCCCCGGAAATGGCAGGTCCTGAGTCTCGTCTCGGTGGCCGTGTTCATGGCCAGCCTGGACCTCTTCATCGTCAACGTCGCTCTGCCCGATATCCAGGTCGGGCTCGGCCACCAGTCGCTTTCCAACGCGTCCTGGGTGCTGAGCGCGTATGCCATCGTCTTCGCCGCCCTCCTCGTCCCCGCAGGCAGGCTCGCCGACCGAATCGGGCGCAAAGCGTTCTTCGAATATGGCCTCCTGATCTTCGTCGTGGCGTCCGTGCTTTGTGCAGCCGCACCCGCGCTGCCTATCCTCATCGGCGCACGGGTCCTCCAGGCGGTCGGCGCTGCCTGCCTCTTCCCGACCTCGCTGGCGCTGTTGCTGCCCGAATTCGAACTCCACGAGCGGCCCGTCGCCATCGCCATCTACTCGGCGGTTGGGGGCATATCGGCGGCGCTGGGCCCGCCGATCGGTGGCCTCCTCGTTGGCGTGAGCTGGCGGCTCATCTTCCTTGTTAACGTCCCCGTTGGGCTGACGACCCTGCTGCTCGGGCTGCGCGTCCTGCACGAAAGCCGGGACGGCGAAAAAGCCGGCTTCCCCGACCTTGCCGGCGCGCTGCTCCTGGCGGGCGGCATCGGTTCCGTGGTTGGCGGCATCGTCGAACTGCAGCATTGGGGCTGGGGCAGCCCGCTCATCGCCCTCTGCTTCGCTGGCTCGGCCGTGCTCATTGGCGTTTTCGTCTGGCGAGCCGCGCACCATCCCGCGCCCATCGTTGAGCTGCCCATGCTGCGCGTCCGGACGTTCGCAACGGCCAACATAGCGCAGCTGCTTTATTACGCGGCTTTCGGCGCAATGCTGCTCTCGCTGGTACTCCTCCTCAACGGTCAATGGCACTACTCCGTCCTCCGCACAGGCCTCGCGATAGCCCCGGGCCCGACCGTCGCTGCCATCTGCTCGGTGCCGGGAGGCAAGCTCGGTCAGCGTTTCGGCCAGTCCCGAGTGCTCGTGGTGAGCACCTCAGTGTTCGCGATTGGGTGCCTGTGGTGGGCGTGGCAGGTCACGCTCGCGCCTCATTTCCTCACTGCGTTCCTGCCAGGAATGATCATCACCGGCATCGGCGCGGGCCCGACGATACCCAACATCTTCACTGAGGGCGTCGCATCACTTGAGCCCGGCCGATATGCCACCGGCAGCGCCGTGCTCTCGATGTCGCGGCAGATAGGCGCGGCCCTCGGTGTCGCGATCTTCGTTGCCGTCCTTGGCACGCCCACCGCCGCGGATGCCCTTGCGGCGTTCCACCGCGGCTGGATCGTGTGTGCGGCACTGGCGGGTTCCGCCGGACTGGTCTGTCTGGTTGTCGGCGTCATCGTCCCCGCACTCCCACGCCGCTCGTTCGCGGAGGTCGAACCGGCCCAATCAGCCCCCATCCTCTGAGCGGCTCTAGTCGGCAGGGCGCCGGACTTCCCGGCCGCCCTTCCGCGCTGGCTCCCACCGTGCGACAGTCTTTTCGTGTCCGCAGCGGCTTCAGCGCCAACATTCATGGAACCAAAGCCCATCAAGCTGCCCCGGCCCGGGAAGGTTGCGGTAGGGCGACGGGCTTTGCGTTCGGGCGCGGTCCTCGCGAGCGAGCTGGCGCCCTACTTCGCAAACAGGATTGCCCACGCCGGGGACCGCACCCTTGCCAGCGCGTTGCGGCGCACCTGCGAACGGCTGGGCGCGACTTATGTGAAGCTCGGCCAGGCCGTGGCCTCGTCGCCTGCCGCACTTCCCGGGCGTCGCGGAGGAGTTCCGAAGCTGTCTCGACCAGGGGCCAGCGATCCCCTGGCCACAGGTGCGAGCGGCCGTCGAGCATGGGCTTGGCAAGCCAATCGAGGCGCTTTTCGCCGAATTCGACCACAAACCCGTCGCTTCCGCCTCCATCGCCGTCGTACACCGTGCACGGCTGCTCGATGGCACACAGGTCGCGGTGAAAGTGCTGCGACCGGGTATCGGCGCCATCGTGGCGGCCGACCTCAATTTCCTCGAACCCGTGTTCCGCTTCCTCGCCCGC
>DATNET010000144.1:0-2122 GCA_035606745.1 Tepidiformaceae bacterium | reverse complement strand
GCATGACTCCGCCTGCACTGGCGAGGCCGAAGGCGCTGCCGCCGGAGAAGACAATGGCGTGGCACTTTCGGACGACGTTCGCGGGGTTGAGGACGTCGGTCTCGCGCGTGCCTGGGGCGCCGCCGCGGGCATCGACGGCAGCTCCGGTGCTGTCCTCGCAGAGGATGACCGTGCAACCGGTGCCGCGCTTACGGTCCGTGAAGTGGCCCACGCGGATGCCCGGGACGTCGGTGATGGCGTTCCGAGGGCCGGTCTGCCAGGCAGCGGTGGTCATGGAGCGGGCCGGAGGCGAGTCAATCGCGCCTGCCCGCGGTGCGCCGGGCACCGAGATACGAGCTGAGGAATCCGCGCGCAATTTCCGAAAGCGTTGCGGTGGTGTCGGCGAGGGCGATGGCATCCTGTTCGGCGGCACCGAGGGAGGCGGTCACCGATTGTTCGGCGGCATCGATCCCGGTGAACCAGCACTCAGTGGGAATGTTGCGGCGTTCGAGCTGAGGTACGAGGAGCATGCCGCTGCCTGTTTCGGCCGCGCGGACCAGATTGGTGAGGTCGGCGAGGCCGGGTTGGCTACGCAAATCCTCCGCGAATTCGAGTGCGTCTTCGCCGAGGCTGAGGTCCCAGACGATCTGTCCGGGGTTGAACTTTCCGGCCTGTTCGACGAAGGCGGACCAATCCTCCGCTGTCGGCAGCGGCTTCATCAGCGAGCGGGCGATGCTGTAGCGGCGGTCGGCCAGTGCGGCGTAGACGGCGACGAGGCGGCGGCAGGATTCGGCCAATTCCTGCGCGATCACCCCGCAGAGGATCGCGCGGTCGGCGAGGTCGGAAAACACCAATGCGCGGAGGGCGGCGTCGGCGGCCATCTGCGGCTTTCGCAGAGCGGAGCGGCGGTAGGCATCGACGAAGTCGAGTTCGGACAGTCCGCCGGGGAAGGTGAGGCCGGGCATGGGGAGATTCTACCCCGGCCAGAGTGCGGTGCGGATGGCGGCGGCCGCCGGATGCTCGCCGGCAGAGAGGCGCATGCCGTGGTCGATGCGGGAAGCGCAGATGCGGATGCGTTCGCTGGCCGCATCGTCGCCGAGGGCTTCGATGAGGCGGCGCGGCAGGACGAGCATTTCGGAAATGCCCCAAAAGATGCCCGCGACGTCAATCAGGTCGATGGTTTGTAGTGGTTCAAGGCTACGGAGCCGCGCGTAGGCAGCGGCGAGCGCGCGCCGGGCGGCGGGTTCGAGGCCGGAAGTCAGCAAGAAGGCGGCGATATCGAAGAACTGCGGGCCGAACCCGGCTCGCTCGAAGTTCACGAGCGTCGCGGAGTTCGGGGCGAGGAGGATGTGCGCGGCCGTGGCATCGCGGTGGGCGAAGCCGAACGGGGTTTCGAGCAGCGCGGCACGGGCGAGTGCGAGTGGCTCGCGGGCGGGCTCGCGTTCATCGGAAGCGAAGCCGAGGCGGTGCAGCGGCAGCTCCTGACCGCCCTCGCCAGCGACGAGGTCTCCGGGATCCGCGCCCCAATCGAGCCCTTCGCGGATCGGCAACGCGTGGAGGGCTGCGAGGGCGGCGATGGCAGCTTCGGCAGCACCCGGAGGTGGTATCACGGCGAGCGCGCTCAGGCCATCGACCCACGCTTCGATGGTGGCATCGCCGACGGCGCCGAGCAGTGCGGGCGCCGCGGCGAAGCCTGCGTTCGACATGGACTCCATGACTGCGAGGTGGTTCGCCGCTGCATCGGGGTCCAGGGAGCGGCGGAGGAAGACGACGTTCGAGCCACCATCCGGCGTGCGCAGGGCGACGCGCTCGGGCGCAGCAGGCGCTTCGCCGAGGGGCTCGAACCGTGCGTCCGTGCCGGCGGGCAGCCGGAGGGCTGCGACGAGCGAGGCAGGTTCAACCAGCATCGGGGACCGCCGGAGGGGACGTTTTCGAGCGCCTGCGGGCCAGCCCGGGAGCGATCGAGGCCGATTTGCCGGCTCCCCGGGGGCGTCTGCCTCGAGGCTGGCAGGTGGGGCAAAAGTGCGTGCCGCGGCCACCGACGACCGACCGCGAGATGGTTGTGCCGCAGGTGTAGCAGGGCTTCCCGTCGCGGCGAAAGACCTGGACGAACATGTGCTGCGAGCCCTTGTTGCCCTGGCCA
>DATNET010000141.1:0-3480 GCA_035606745.1 Tepidiformaceae bacterium | reverse complement strand
CGTCGAGCGAGTGATCGTGGGCAAGACCGAGGTCGTGCGGCTCGCGATGGTCGCGCTGCTGTGCGAAGGGCACATCCTCCTCGAGGACGTGCCGGGGATCGGCAAGACGACGATGGCGAAAGCGATCGCGCGCTCGCTGGGTTGTAGCTTTCGAAGGATTCAATTCACGCCGGACCTGATGCCCTCGGACGTGACGGGCATCAACTTTTACAACCAGAAGGTCGGCGAATTCGAATTTCGCGAGGGACCACTGATTGCCCAGGTTGTGCTGGCGGATGAAATCAACCGGGCCACGCCGCGCACACAGGCGGCGCTGCTGGAAGCGATGGAAGAACGCCAGATCACGGTGGAGGGCGTGACGACTCGTCTGCCGCGGCCGTTCCTCGTCCTCGCTACGCAGAACCCTGTGGAGCTTGAAGGGACGTTCCCGCTGCCGGAAGCTCAGCTGGACCGCTTCCTGGTGCGCTTGAAACTTGGGTATCCCGACGAAGATGGCGAGGACGAGATCCTGTCCCGCTTCGAAACGACTTCGCCGCTTGATTCGCTCGAGCCGGTGGTCGATGCGCTCGAATTGGCTCGACTGGCGACGGCGCTCACGCACCTCCACGTCGACCCCGGCATTCGGCGCTACGCCGTCCGAATCGTCCGCGAGACCCGGAACGACACTGCGTTCGAGCTGGGCGCGAGCCCGCGTGGCAGCCTTGGGCTGTTCCGGGCGGCGCGTGCCCATGCGGCGATCGAAGGGCGCGACTTCGTCCTTCCGGACGACGTCAAGACCATGGCGGCGTTCGTCCTGCCGCACCGCCTCATCCTTTCGACGCAGGCCCGGTTACGCGGGCGCGAAGTCGATGAACTTGTGGCCGACATCCTCGAACGAGTCCCCGTGCCGATCGAGGCTTGAGATGCCGTTTCGGGATGCATGGCTGCTGGTTGGCGCATTCCTGGTCTTTGTCGGGTTTTCGGCGAGCCAGCCCATTGTTGCGGGAATTGGGTTCGTCATTCTCGTCCTGGGCGGGATAAGCCGGTATTGGAGCAAACACCTCTTTGATCGCGTGACGATGACCCGCAAACTTCGCGAGAAGCGGGCTTTCATCGGCGACGATGTGCTGCTAGATGTCCTCCTCGTGAACCAGAAGCCACTTCCGCTTCCCTGGTACCAGTGGCGTATTGGGGTGCTTGAATCGCTTGAATCGAGCGACGAGGTGGTCACGGCTTCGGCCTCTCCGGGGCTTCGATGGATCGTGCGGCGCGGCGCCCTAGGCTGGTATGAACGGCACAATTGGAGCTTCCCGCTGCGAGCGCGGGAACGTGGCTACCACCAGATCGGGCCATCGCTGTTGCGCTCGGCGGACCTGCTTGGGGTCTTTCCGCGCGTCCAGGACAACGAGTTGCTCGACCACCTGATCGTGTTTCCGCGCGTCTTCACGCTCGAGGAGCTTGGTCTGCCGGCCGACCGGCCATTCGGCGAACGCAAGGGTGGCGACCGCATTTTCGAAGACCCGCTGCGCATCGCCGGGCTGCGCGAGTATCGACCGGGCGACCCGATGCGGCGAATTGACTGGAAAGCGACGGCGCGGCGCGGCGACCTCCAGTCTCGAGTGTACGAGCCCTCCGCCACCCAGCAGCTGTATGTGATGGTCAACATCGACACGATGGCGCATCCGTGGGAAGGCTATCTACACGACGAATTAGAGCGGATTGTCTCGGTCGCGGCTTCGATCGCGGTCTGGGCGGCGGGGGCGCGATTCTCTGTGGGGCTGCTTGCGAACGGAGCGTTTCCGAACGCGGACCGGCCGATTCGTCTCGCACCGTCGCGGTCGCCGGACCAGCTGACGCGTGTACTCGAAGCGTTGGCGGTCATCCAACCGCTGACCATGGGTGACCTCGCGACGTCGATCGTCCGGGAAAGCGGACGCATGCCGGCGGGCTCGACGATTGTCATCGTTGCATCGCTGATCCCGCCGGCACTGGCTGGCGCTATGAGCCGCCTCCAGGCGGATGGCAACCGGGTCTACGTCCTTGGCACGTCGGAGAAAGCGCTGGACGCTGTGCCGCCGGGCATTTCGGCGCGCCCGGTGGGCCATGGCTTCGACCCATCGCACGCCGCGCCGAGTTCGGAATCTGCGTTTCACAAGGCGTCGGCTACCTCGGCGGGGGCGCGCCGGTGATCGCAAATGCTGCAATCGCCGCGCTGCTTTCCTCGGAGGCGATCGGGTTCTACCTCCTCGCGGAACTGATCGCCGCCGGATATCACGGCAAGTCGCCGCATGCGGTCGCGGGTTGGATGTTCGTCTGTGTGGCGCTCGTCGCGTTCGGCTTGCCGCGTCTGATGGAGGGCTACGGTCTGTCACCGCGGAAGACCCAGGGTATTGTCGCGGCCGCCGGCATGTTGCTGATTTACGCCGTGGTGCGGTATTCGGTCGCTGGCGATCTCGCGTTGTGGGATCTCGGCTGGGTCGGAGAGTTTGTCCGGGGTGACACCGACCCTTCGGCCGGTGGCCGAGCGTTCTTCGCGGCCGTGCTGACAATCGCGCTTTGGGTCCGTACCTCGATCCGCTTTCGCGACGAAGTGGAAGTGGAATCGATTAGCCGCCAGGTAGCGGTGCCGTTCGTCATCGTCACCGGGTTGCTGCTCCTCGGGGCAGCGACGGACCGGGCGCCAGAAGTGGCGAGGGCCGGCGCCGCCTTTTATGCGCTGGCGATCATCGCGCTGGCGATGTCACAGCTTTCGCTCAGCGGCGCAACGATTGGGCACATTCGTTCTGGCGGAGTCACGGCGGCACTGCTTACCGCGACGGCCGCATTTGTGGTCGCGGCGTTGCTGCTTGCGGGACTGGTTTTCGGCTTGCTCGGGCCGCTCATCGGGCCGGCGTTCGGCCGCGCAGTCACGGATGTTTTGACGGTCGTCCTCACCCCGTTCTCGTGGGCGCTCTCCAACTTGTTCAAGTGGTTGTTCCGGGGTGGTGCCGGCCTGCCGAACCTGAACCCGACTGCGGTCCCCAACCAGAAGCCGGCGGCGCCGGACGGCGGCTACTCGCCGGCGCACCGCTATGCCGTCGATGCGCTTCGTGGGGTGGCATTACTGATCATCATCGGCGTGGCCGCGGGAGGCGTCTGGCTGGTGATCCGGCTGCGCAACCGGGTGCGGGACCTCCATCGCGAGGACCACGCGGTCACCGCCGCGGGCAGCTTTGGCGACGATGTGCGCGACCTCCTTGGGTCGCTGTTCCGGCGAGGGGCCAGCCGCGGCGCTGGCCAGCCGTCAGAAATGACGAAGCTGTATCTCGATGTGCTGCGCCGTGCCGAACAGACGGGCCAGCCGCGCACGCCGGGAGAGACGCCGACGGAGATCGCGCCACGACTTACGACGGCGTTTCGAGCGGCCGTCACCGATGACATAACGCGGGCATTCGAGGAAGCACGTTACGCTGGACGTGAACCAGACCCGCGCACGCTGGCCGAATTACAGCAACGCTGGAG
>DATNET010000121.1:0-4250 GCA_035606745.1 Tepidiformaceae bacterium | reverse complement strand
ACGCAATGCGACGACCATGCACCGCGACGGAAGCGGGTCGAAGAACTCGGCATCCGCATCGTCACCCAATTCGAAGTGCCGGGACATTTCCGCAACATGCAGCTGCACCCGAAAGACACGGGAGGCTCGTTTTTCGAAATCGACAGGAGGTCGGCGAACACGCAAACGACGAAGATGGGCCGTGGGACCCCGCGGGCGGCGCAGACTGGAAGGCCGGGCAGCGATTGGATGTGGTGACAGGCATTACCGCAGCCGAAATCCAGGCGGACGACCCTGCGAAGGTCGCGGCGCGCTGGTCCGAAATCGCGGAAATCCCACTCGGCAAGGACGCAGCCGGGAACACGATCCTGCCGCTGGATGGCTCGGTCGTGCGCTTCGTCGCTATCAGCGACGGCCGTCCCGAGGGACTCGGCGGCATCGATGTCAGCGTCGCAGATCGTCCGCGGCTGCTGGCGGCGGCGAAGGACCGCGGCTGCTATGTAGGCGATGCCGAAGTGTACCTTTGTGGCATGCGGGTGCGGCTGCAGTAGCGCCTGTCCACCCGGCCGTAACGAGCGACGGGGCCCCGCGCTGCTTGGCGCGCACGGCGAACATCCGCTAACTCAATCCGCGAGCCCTCGTGCTGCCACCCGCCCCTTCAACCTTCGCGTGCTTAAGTGCCACGTTACCCAGCATGGACAGCCTCTTCAGCCGCGCCTGGGTCGATTCACATAGCGTCGTTAGACGCAGTTCAACCCGTTCAACGGCGCAATATTTTTTCACCGCCCATCGGCTCCGCGACAACCGCGACACGAACGCGTCGAAACACGCGTTCAACGCGCGTTTTTTTCTTGTCCCCGCCGGGAGCACGGCCGATCGCCTGCTCATTGCTCTTTGCTCATTGCTCATTGCTCATCGCCGCTTGCGGCAAAGCGAGCTCGCTCGCTCACGCTCGTTGCTCGCCGCCTGGTGCGATACAGTGCTTGAGATGGCGCTTTCCCCTGGTACATCTCCCGCGGCCAACGTTCGGCCGCTGCGCATCGGCGTGATCGGCTACGGTTACTGGGGGCCAAACCTTGCCCGCAATGCTGCCCAGCACCCCGAGACCGAACTCCTCGCCATTGCCGATCCCAGCCCCCGCCGGCTTTCGGCGGCCCGCGCGAGCTTCCCCGGCGCGACCGCAACCGACGACTATCGCTGCGTCCTCGAAGACCCCCGCATCGATGCGGTCCTCATCGCCACGCCGCCTGAAACGCATTGCGCGCTCGTCATCGAGGCCCTCGAGCGAGGCAAACACGTGCTCGTGGAAAAACCGCTCGCCACGGACGCCGCCGACGCCGCCCGGATGGTCGACGCCGCCGCCCGCGCCAGGCGAGTGCTCGCGGTCGACCACACCTTCCTCTTCACAAGCGCCGTCCGCCGCATGAAGCAGTACTTCGAATCGGGCGAAATGGGCGAGGTCTACTACTACGATTCCACCCGCATCAATCTCGGCATCTTCCAGGGCAACACCAACGTCATCTGGGACCTCGCCCCCCACGACATCTCGATCATGCTGCACCTGCTCGAAGGCACGCCCGTGCAAACCGTCTCCGCCTTTGGGGCGCGCCATGTCGACCTCGAACACGAAAACATCGCCTACCTCACCCTCCAGTTCGAAAGCTCGTTGCTCGCCCACTTTCACGTGAACTGGCTGGCGCCGACCAAAATCCGGCGCACCATCATCGGCGCGAGCCGCAAAATGCTCGTCTACGACGACATCGAACCTGACGAAAAGCTCAAGGTCTACGACTGCGGCGCCCAGGTCGTGACCGATGTCGAAGAACTCTATGGACGCTTCGTCGAGACGCGCACGGGCGATGTGCTCGCGCCGAAGCTGGACAAAGTTGAGGCGCTCGCCCGAGAGCTTGGCCACTTCGTCAACGTCGTCCGTGGGGTCGAAGCACCGATTTCCGGTGGCGAATTCGGCCTCCGCGTCGTGAAAATCATCGAAGCGGCCCAGCATTCTCTTCGCAACGGCGGCATCCCCGTGGCGGTCGCACCGTGAGCGTGGCCGTGAAGGTACCGTTCGTCGACATGGGTCGCCTGCACTCCTCGCTTCGAGCCGAACTGCTCGCCGCCTTCGCGCGCGTACTGGATTCCGGCGGCTTTGTGCAGGGACGCGAGGTTGCCGCCTTCGAAGCCGAGTTCGCGCGGCAATTAGGCGATGGCCAGGCTCCCGAAGGCGATGCACCGCTCTACGCGCTTGCAGTGCAGAGCGGCACAGCGGCGCTGCACCTCGCGCTACAGGGGCTGGGCATCGGAGCCGGCGACACCGTCATCACGGTCGCCAACACGTTCATCGCCACTGCCGAAGCGATCACCCTCGCCGGGGCGACGCCGGTCTTCGCCGACATTGAGGCAGACGGCTTCAACATCGACCCCGCCGACGCGGAGCGCCGCATCACGCCCCGCACCCGCGCGATCATCGCGGTCCACCTTTACGGCGAAGTCGCGGATATGGGCCGGCTCGCGGAGATTTGCCATCGCAACCGGCTCATCCTCATCGAGGACGCATGCCAGGCCCACGGCGCAACGCTCGACGGGCGCGCCGCAGGCACGATCGGCGACGCCGGCTGCCTGAGCTTCTACCCCACGAAGAACCTCGGCACGATTGGCGAGGGTGGCATGGTGCTCACCTCCGACGCCCGCGTCGCCAGGCAGGTCCATTCGCTCCGCGATCACGGCCAGGCTGCGCGTCACGAGCACGTCCTCCCCGGCTATAACTACCGCATGCCCGAATTGCAGGCCGCCGCCCTGCGCGTTCTCGCACCACACCTCGACGCGTGGAACGCCGCGCGTAGGGCCGCCGCAGGCTGGTATGCCGAAGGCCTGGCCGGCCTCCCGGTAGGGATTCCCGAGGCCGCCGACGCGGACAGCCACGTCTACCACCTCTATGTGATCCGCGCGCCCGAACGCGATGCGCTCCAGGCCGCCCTGACCGAGGCAGGCATCCAGACAGCCATCCATTACCCCACGCCGATCCACTTGCAGCCGGCTTATCGCGAATTCGCCGATGGCCCGGGCTCCCTGCCAAACACCGAGGCCGCGGTTGCCGAAATCCTCTCGCTACCGTTCCATCCAAACATCCGGCGCGATGAAGTGGACGCGGTTTGCGACGCTGTTCGGCGCTTCTACGGCAACGCCTAGCCTCCCGGCTCTAACCCCGCCGGCTCTAGAAGGCCGGCTACCACATCGCTTTCGCGCGTCCGCCCTCAACAGCTCTCCGCGCAACGGCTTCGACCCGGTCCACGATCGCGTCGAAGTCGTGGTAGCGCTGGATCCATTCCCTGCCGTCGTCGCCCGTGCGGCGGCGCAGGGCTTCATCATCGAGCAGCCGGACGACGGCCTCGGCGATACCGCTGCCCGTGTCCGCCTGCACGAACGGCGGAGGCTCCGAGTAGGCAGTGCCATACGTGAACGAAGCCACGACCGGCCGCGCACAGGACATCGCTTCCAGCTCCGCCATGCCCGCAGCGCCCAGGTTGACCTGGCCGATGACCATGCCGTGGCGGTTGATCACCCCTGGGAGCGCCGCGCGCTCCTGCGCCGGGATGACGCTCACATTGGGTAGCGCCGCGAACTCCGGCACGTACTTCCCCCGCGCCGTCACGGTGACGCGGACGCCGGGGCGCAGCTCGGCCAGCCGCCGGCACGCATCGAGGATGCGCGGCCCGCCCTTCAGGTCGTCCAGCGCGCACGCGACGTACACGTCGCCGCTCTCGTCCGCACCCTGCGTCGGCGCGAACGTGCGCCAGTCGATCGGGTTCGGCAGAAACTCGGCATCGGGACGGTGCCGAAGCGTGTGCACGGCGAGGTCCGGCGTCGAATAGAAGACGTGCGCGGCGCCCTTCAGCGCCCGCGTCGCCGGCCAGCGCGTGATCGGCGTCAGCCCCCAAACATCGGACCCGTGGCAATGCAGGATGTACGGCAAACCGGACAGCACGCCAACCATGCCGATGTAGGCGTAGTGGATGTGGAGCACGTCGAAGTGCCCTGCACGTACGCTCCGCACGAGCTGCGCCCACTCGAGCGCCCGCATCGGCACAACCGCGGGCTTGATCAAACCCGGCAGGTGCCCGCCCGCCAGCTTCGGCTGGAACAGCACGACGTCGTGCCCGCGCGCCCGCAGCCCGGTGCTGAGCTCGCTCGCTACGGAGGCTACGTCGTTGATTTCGGCGATCCGCAAGTCGTTCTCCAGGGCGGCGCCGCCAACCGCTGCCACCGCTGCC
>DATNET010000095.1:0-6188 GCA_035606745.1 Tepidiformaceae bacterium | reverse complement strand
CTGATGAAGATGCCGGTGTTCACCTGGACGTCGCTCGCCACCAGCGGACTGATCATCGCGACGTTCCCGGTACTCACCGCGACGCTGTTCCTGCTCGGCCTTGACCGCTACGTCGGCACGCATTTCTTCACCGACGGCTTCGGCGGCAACCTGATGATGTACATCAACCTGATCTGGATCTGGGGCCACCCCGAGGTGTACATCCTGATCCTGCCGCTGTTCGGCGTGTTTTCGGAAATCGTGCCGACGTTCTCCGGCAAGCCGCTGTTCGCCTACTCGTCGATGGTGTACGCCACCATCGCAATCATGATCCTGTCGTACCTGGTGTGGCTGCACCACTTCTTCACGATGGGTTCGGGCGCCGACGTCAACTCGTTCTTCTCGTTGACCACGATGATGATCGCGATTCCGACCGGGGTGAAAATCTTCAACTGGCTGTTCACGATGTACCACGGCCGCGTGCGCTACACCGTGCCGATGCTGTGGGCGATGGGCTTCCTGTTCACCTTCACGATCGGCGGCATGACCGGCGTGATGCTGTCGGTGACCCCGGCCGACTTCCTGCTGCACAACAGCCTGTTCCTGATCGCGCATTTCCACAACGTGATCATCGGCGGCGTGGTGTTCGGCGCGTTCGCAGCCGTGAACTTCTGGTTCCCCAAGGCGTTCGGGTTCAAGCTGGACGAATTCTGGGGCAAGGCCACGTTCTGGTTCTGGCTGGTCGGCTTCTGGGTCGCGTTCGGCCCGCTGTACGTGCTCGGCCTGATGGGCGTCACGCGTCGCCTCAGCCACTTCGATGATCCGAGTTTGCAGCCGTACTTCATCGTCGCCGCGTTCGGCGCGTTCCTCATCGCGCTCGGCATCCTCACCTTCATCATCCAGATCTACGTGAGCATCCGCCGGCGCAAGGAGTACGCGGTGGGCGGCGACCCGTGGGACGGCCGCACGCTGGAGTGGTCCACCAGTTCGCCGCCGCCCGATTACAACTACGCGTTCATCCCGGTCGTGCACCATCGCGACGCGTGGGCGACGATGAAGAACCTCGGCTTCGCGCGTCCGCAAGGCGGCTACAACGACATCCACATGCCGAAGAACACCGCCACGGGCGTGATCGTCGGCGCGCTGTCGTTCGCCTGCGCGTTCGGGCTGACCTGGTACATCTGGTGGCTGGCGGCGCTGTCGCTGCTGGGCGTGATCATCGTGAGCATCGTCCACAGCTTCGATTACCACCAGCACCACCACATTCTTGCCGAAGAAGTGGGTCGCTTCGAGTCCGGCAGCAATCAAGCGGCAGCACAGGGCACCAACGCATGAACACCACCGCCATCGACACCGCGCCGCCGGCACCGTCCGACTACTACAGCCTGACGGAAGCGCCGCCGCGCAACGGAACCCTGCTCGGGTTCTGGATTTACCTGATGAGCGACTGCTTCATCTTCGCATCGCTGTTCGCGTGCTACGCGGTGCTCGGCACCGAATACGCGGGCGGCCCGACCGGCGCCGACGTGCTCGACCTGCCCGGCCTCGCGGTGAACACCGCGTTGCTGCTGGTGTCGTCGGTGGTGTTCGGCTTCGCGATGCTGGAGATGCAGCGCCTGAGGAAAGGCGCGATGCTCGGCTGGCTGGCGCTCGCCGGGTCGCTGGCCGCGGTGTTCGTCTCGCTCGAGATCCGCGAATTCCTGATAATGATCGCCGACGGCGCGGGCCCCGGCCGCAGCGCTTTCCTGTCCTCGTTCTTCACGCTGGTCGCCACGCACGGCCTGCACGTCACGCTGGGCATCCTGTGGCTGATCGTGCTGATGGTGCAGACGGTCAAGTTCGGGCTCAACGAAGACAATGTGCGCCGCATGCGCTGCCTCAGCATGTTCTGGCATTTCCTCGACCTCGTGTGGGTCGGCGTTTTCAGCTACGTCTATCTGGTGGGAGTGGTGCGATGAACCAGCCTTCGCCCGGTCACGCGGTGCCGCACGACGGCCGCGATCCGATGCATGAACACCAGGGCAGCCTGCGCGACTACCTGACCGGCTTCGTGCTGGCCGCGATCCTGACGGTGATCCCGTTCTGGCTGGTGATGGGCAACGTGATCGCCAACAAGCAGTTGCTGATCCTGATCATCCTGGTCCTGGCGGTCGTGCAGATCTTCGTGCACATCGTGTACTTCCTGCACCTCGATACGCGCTCGGAAGCCGGCTGGAACATGATGGCGTTCATCTTCACCGCCGTGCTGGTGATCATCGTGCTCGGCGCATCCATCTGGGTCATGTACAACGAAAACGTGAACATGATGCCGATGTCACCGCAGTACCAGCAGCAGCAGCCGATCAGCCACCAGCCGACCGGCAGTCAGCCGCGGTAAAGCCGGGTCATCGTCACACCGGATGAACCCGCGATGCAGGTCGCCAAAGGTCGGAGTGCTCATGTAGGTTGGTGCTGAGCGCAGCGAGCCCAACGCGGATCGCCACTCATCCCGCACGCCGCCGACTCGACGGAACGACGAGCAAGATGCGAGTCTCTTCGAATATTCGCACGCCACCGCCAAAGCAACGCACAGGACCCATCAAGTTCATCGTCGGGATGATGGTGCTGGCGGGCGTGTTCGTCGGCCTGATCCTGCTTGGCAACTGGCAGGTGCGCCGCTATCACCTCAAATTGAAAATCGCGCACGACATCGCCACGCGCGTGCACGCACCGCCGGTCGATCCGCCCGGCCCGGCACAATGGTCGCGCATCGCCGACGGCGACCTTCAATACCTGCACGTCACCTTGCACGGCCGCTTCATCGGCAGCCAGACGCTGGTGCGTGGATCGAGCTCGAAAGGCTACGGCTATTGGGCGATGGCGCCGCTGCGTACCGATCGCGGTTTCATCGTGTTGGTCAACCGCGGTTACGTCGCGCCGGAACCTTCCGGGATGCCCGCCACCGCAAAGATCGAGCCACCCCAGGGCGAGGTGACGCTGACCGGCCTGCTGCGCCTCACCGAGCCGCGCGGCGGTTTCCTGCGCCACAACCAGCCGGAAAAGGATCTGTGGTATTCGCGCGATGTCGCCGCGATCGCAGCCGCCGCTCATTTGCCTGCCGATCAGGTCGCGCCGTATTTCGTCGACGCCGAAGCATCAACGGCCAATACCGCCGCCCCGAATTGGCCCATGCCCGGACTCACCAGCATCCACCTCTACAACCACAGCTTCGGCTACGCCGTCACGTGGTATCTGCTCGCACTGGGGACCCTGCTGGCGATGGGCGTCGTGATTCGCCACGAAATGCCATCGCGAGATTGACGATTCGACGGCCCCTCCCGACCTGCAGGAGCCGTCGCCGAGAGCAAAGCCGCCGTGCCCTTCCTGCAAGGCGGATACTTGTCCGAGGCGGGTTTGCCGCGCCAATTTCCGCAGCCGGAGTGCCGGTGGCGAGCGCGACGCCGAGCGATCAGAATTCCGATGCAGGCTCTTGATGGTCATGACCCGGTGCAGCGCGAACTGCGCCAGCAGCGACCCTCGAGACTTTGAACCGTGCCGCCATCCCCCGCATTGCGTTAGCCATTTGACCCCGTTCCTCCTGCCGGTGCGAACATGGCATAGTTGCCGGAGGACCGACTTTTGCAGCGCCCGGAAGCGCACGCCCATGGATCCCTTTGCTGTCCCAGCCGATCTCTTGACGCAGCCGTTATTGCTCGTTTCGACGAACGGGATGATCCAGGCATGCAATGTCGCGTTCGCGTCCAGCATCGGAGCGAATCCGGAAGCGCTGCGTAATGTGGATTTGGCTTCGATTGCGGAAACCGACCGCAACCTGCTCGAGTATCTGACGGCTTGCGCGCATGGGCAAACGTCGCCTGCGAGACTCACCTTCAGGTACAAAGGGGCGATAGCCGTTTACAGCGCCCGTGGGGTCGCGCACAGATTGTCGAAGGATTCTGCCCCGCGAGCGGTCCTCCTGCTGTTGAGCCGGACGGATCCCGTTTTTGGCGAGCCAACGACGCCCAACGGGAACATGGATGCCACGCAAGGCGGGCCGACCGAAGCTTCCCTGCGGCATGAGCGCGACGTCCTCGAGGTCACGCTCGCGAGCATCGGCGATGGCGTGATCGTCACGGATGCAGCAGGCCGCGTGACATTCCTGAATCCTGTCGCCGAACAGCTCACCGGCTGGTCTTTGACCGAAGCGAAAAATGCGTCGTTTGCGGAAGTCTTCCGCATCGTTGACGAATATACCGACGCGCCGGTCGATCACCCGGTGGCCAAGGTGATCGCGTCCGGTGGAGTCGTCGGCCTGGCAAACCACACGATGCTCATCAGCCGGGACGGGCGGCGCATTCCGATCGACGACAGCGGAGCTCCCATTCGACGCGAGGGCGCACTGGTCGGAATCGTCGTCGTCTTTCGCGACATCACCGAACGCAGGCGTGCCGAGCGTGAGCAGGCCAGGCTCGCGGCCATCGTGGACGGATCGGATGATGCCATCGCGAGCAAGACGCTCGACAGCATCGTGACGTCCTGGAATCCGGCCGCGACGCGCCTTTTCGGATACAAGCCTGAAGAAATCATCGGCAAATCCATCACGCTCATCATCCCGCCCGAGCGGCAAGCCGAGGAGGATTCCATCCTGGATCAGCTACGCCGCGGGGAACGCGTGGATCACTTCGAAACCGTGCGGCTTGCAAAGGACGGAACCCGCATCGACGTTTCGCTGACCATTTCCCCGATCCGGGACCCGAGCGGTGCGATCATAGGCGCCTCGAAAATCGCGCGTGACATCACCGCCCGCAAACGCTCGGAGAAGCGCCTGCAGGAAGAGATCCAGGTGCGGGAACTGTTGGGGGATGCAGCCCGGGCGGTCATCCACGGCCAACTCGACTTGCAGCGCGTCGTGCAGAGCGTCACCGACATCGCGAGAGAGATTACCGGCGCCGCGTTCGCCGCATTCTTCTACAACGTCGAGGATGAACGCGGCGAATCGTATCGGCTGTACACGATCTCCGGGGCGCCGCTCGAGGCGTTCTCCAAATTTCCCCAGCCCCGCAACACGGCGGTGTTCGGGCCGGCATTCCGCGGCGAGGCCAACGTGCGCAGTGGCGACATCACGGCCGATCCGCGCTACGGCCACAACCCGCCCTATCACGGCATGCCCGAGGGACATCTGCCCGTTCGAAGCTACCTTGCGGTACCCGTGAAGGCAGCTTCCGGCGAGGTCCTGGGGGCCCTTTTCTTCGGCCACCCGGAACCGGACGTATTCACCGAACGGGCCGAGCGACTCGTCACCGCGGTGGCGGCCCAGGCGGCGGTCGCCGTCGAGAGCGCGCGCTCGCACCAGGCCCTGAAACGGGAGATCGACCAGCGCAAGCAGGCGGAGCAGGCGCTCTACCTGGTCAATCGGCAAAAGGATGAGTTTCTGGCAATGCTTGCGCACGAGCTCAGGAATCCGCTCGCTCCAATCCGAAATGCAACGGAGCTCCTGTCCCATATGCTCGCGAACGATGCCGATGCCCAAGTGGCCCTTGGCATGATCAAGCGCCAGGGCGTGCAGTTGTCGCGGCTGGTGGACGACCTGCTGGATGTTTCCCGCGTCACGACCGGCAGGATCCAGCTCGAATACAAGACGATCGATCTCGCCACCGTGATCGCCCAGGCGCTGGAAACCGTTGAGGCACAAATCCGCGAAAAGCGGCACAGGGTCTCCATTACGGCCTTCTACGAGCCGTTGTACGTGGAGGGCGATTTTGCGCGACTGGTCCAGTGCGCAAGCAACATCCTCGCGAACGCCACCAAGTACACGGAACCTGGTGGGGAGATCTGGATCCGTACCCGTGGGGACAGGGACAGCGCCTTCATCGAAATTTCCGACACGGGCGCCGGCATCCCGCCGGAGCTGCTTCCACAAATCTTCGACCTGTTTGTGCAGAGCGATCGCACCCTCGATCGTGCCCAAGGCGGCTTGGGGGTCGGGCTGGCAGTGGTCAAACGTCTGATCGAAATGCACAAAGGTGAGGTCTCCGCACGCAGCGATGGGCTCGGGCGAGGATCGACATTCGAGATGCGACTGCCTCGGGTCGCACGCCCGGCTCCCACGCCCGCTGTCGGGGAGCAGTTCAAATCGGAGCCACGGCGCGTGTTGATCGTCGATGACAATACGGATGCAGCAGACTCGCTCGGACTACTCCTGAAGTTCGAAGGGCATGAGACACACGTGG
>DATNET010000084.1:0-3149 GCA_035606745.1 Tepidiformaceae bacterium | reverse complement strand
GTGAGCGCGTGCCTCGCGTCGGCCGGCTCGTTCCTCTCAAGATAGTCGCCGAGGGCGATGAGCAGCGGGGCGCGACCAATTCGCAGCCCATCTGCGCGGGCCCGCCACATGGCGAGCTCGCACGCGATGGGCGATAGCTGTGCCGGACCGCTTCCTCCGGCCGGCAGGAGGAGGTCGAGACCCGCCGCGCGCCAGTCGACGGCGTGAATCGCAGCCAGAGCCTGTGCGGCGGCGAGCAACCGCTGCGACCGTCCATACCAGAACAGGGGCAACGTTTCGCCAACGACGCGTTCCATGAAGAAAAACGGTGCCCCAAAGATGGCCGGGTCGGATTCGTACCAGAGCACGGCCGGCACCAGCACCGCTGTCCGTGCGAGCGCGCGCATCACGCGGAACTGCCGCTCGACGTCGTAGGGCGCGAGGATCCCGTCCTGGCGTTGAGGCCGGAGCACGAGGGGTACGGTCGTGGTCACGCCGTCGCTCGTGATTCGGAGGTCCAAGGCCACGGTCTCGTTACTTGCGCCGGCCGGCATCGAAGAAAGGCGGCTAATTTCGATCAAGTCGGCCGAAGGGAGCTGAGCCTGGAGGTAGGCCAGCAGGCGGTCACGCCAGTCCAACCTAGTCCAGCTCCGCGATCGCCTGGACGAGCAGGCCGGACACGTCTGGCCACGAATACCACGGTTCGGACGCGTTGAAGCCGACCCAGCCGTGGTAGATGACGCCCAGCTCGAACAGCCAGCGCGCACGGAACCATGCCATGCCTGTCAACCGGGCGCCGGCGGCCGCGCCGTATGCGAGCACGAACCCCTGCGCGTCCGCGTCTCCCCACGGTGCGCCTTTGAGATGGCTGAGGGCCGTTAGCTGGCCAACGTCGGACCTGGGGTCGCTAAGCCGAGCCTGTTCCCAATCGACGACCGCGACGACTTCGCCTCCGCGAAAGAGGTAGTTGAAAATGTTGATATCGCCCTGGCACAGAGCAACCCGCCCGTCCGTCGGAATCGTGCGCCGCAGGGCGTTCAGAGCGAGGCGCAGGACTGGGTCATCCGCGCAGCCAAAGTTCGTCATCCGCGCGGCGACTGCGTTGAGCTCGGCTTCCAGCGCCGCGCCGACGCTACCGGGCACGCCAATGAAGCCGAGGCCGAGCTCCTCCCAGGCGGCCTGGTGGATAGCGACAACGGCTCGGGTGAACGCACCGAAATCCGCGTCCGCGGCGATACCCATGTGCGGTGCGTCCACCCACTCCATCACGATGAACGGCGCCCCGAGCGGAACGGCCGTTGACTCGCTGCCGAGCATGCGCGGCACCGGCACGGCACTCTTTTCGAGCATCCGGATGACTTCGCCTTCGCGGACAACGTCGTAGGGCTCGAAAATGCCGCGTTCGCGCTGGACACGGAGGCACACGTACGGCACCTCGACGCCGTCGAGTGTGACCCGGCAGGTAATGTTGGAGGCGCCGCCGTCAACTGGCTCGATTGCCCGCACCCGTGCTTCGCTGAAGCCTGTCAACGCGCGCAGCCACGGTTCGAACGACTCAGGTCCAGGCACCATGCACGCATTATCATGGCGATGGGCACCGCTGGCGAGAACGCCGGCCGTTGCGCGAGCCGGGATGATCAGGACCCGGCGCTCCGTCGTAAGGAACAGGGGAGGGACTGTGAGCGATTACCGCCTCGCGGACGATTCCGACCTTGTTGCATCCATCCGCGACGGCATCGAGCCCGCGCTCGAAGTCCTATACGACCGCTACCATCGCCAGTGCTACGCGCTCAGCCTTCGCATCCTCGGAAGCGAGCCCGATGCTGAGGAGGCGGTGCAAGAAACGTTCGTGCGCGTTTGGCGAAGCGCGCCGCAGTACGACACCAGCCGCGCAGGCGTGCCCAATTGGGTATTGTCGATTGCTCGCAACCTTTGCATCGATGAGCTTCGGCGCCGGCGGCGCCGCGCCCCTCAGTTGCCATCGTTCGACGATGCGATGGAGATGGCGGGCACTGAGCGGACCGATGTCGAGGCTGAGCGGGCTGTCGTGGGCGGCCAGGTTCGAGCGGCTCTTCATAGTCTCCCGCCGGACCAGCGCCGCTCGATAGAACTCGTCTACTTCCACGGCCTTTCCAGCCAGGAAGTGGGCACCATCCTGCGTGTACCGCCCCCGACCGTGCGCAGTCGCCTGCGGCTCGGCCTGCTGAAGTTGGGCAGCATCCTCAAGGCAGAAGGGCTGATGACCGTTGACTGAGCACGACGCGCCGCTGGGCACCCATCCAGTCGACCTGCTCCCGGAGCTCGCGCTCGGCGTGCTCTCTGAAGCCGATGCTGCGGAAGTGCGCGAGCACCTCGCAGCGTGCGCATCATGCACGGCCGAATACCGGGAGATGGAGCGAGTCGCTGGCCTGCTCCCTTTCGGCGTCGAGGACGTCGCACCACCGCCGGCGATCAAGGCGGGGCTCATGGAGCGGATCTCGCATGAGCCTCGCAAGCTCCCGGTTGTGGCGGGCGGCAAGGGCAGAGCAGGCGTGACTCAATGGCGGCCCGCCTACTGGTTTGGGGCAGCGGCTGCTGGCATCGCCGTGCTTGTTCTCGGCGGGTTGGCCGGATTCCTTATCGGACATGGTGGAGGCGGCAGTTCGAGCGCCGATGCGGTGTTGAGGGCCAACAATCTGCGCCAGGCGGCACTCGTCCAGGCGGTCGCCAACGGCACCGTGGCGCGCACCACGGTCACGCAGGGCGGCGCCACGGCGACGCTGCTGCGCGCGCCAGGGTCATCCGACGCATTTGCCTGGCTGGAAGGCCTGCCCGCGCTGCCGGCGGGGAAAGCGTACGAGGCCTGGGTCACGCCAGATGGCAAGCAGTTCGAGCCAAGCACCGTCTTTTCGAACGGCCAGGGCGTGTGGCTTGTCGCCAGCCGCGATTTCGGCACCTATGAGGCCGTTGCACTGACCATTGAGGACAAAGGCGGCGCCCGCCAGCCGACACAGGCGCCGTTCCTGGAAGTGAAGCTCAACGGGACGGCGAGCGGCGGCATCGGGCCCACCGGCAAAACGGCTGACGGTTAGCCGCGGCTCTGCTACGATCGATGTCCGTGGTGGGCGTAGCGTAGCGGTTAACGCGTCAGGTTGTGGCCCTGAAGATCGAGGGTTCGATCCCCTCCGCTC
>DATNET010000065.1:0-6136 GCA_035606745.1 Tepidiformaceae bacterium | reverse complement strand
CAGCCCGCGTCGGAAAGCTCGAGGTGCTGCATGGCCGAGCCATCGCGGGCCACCGTGAAGTGCCACGAGGCGCCAACATGGCCGGCCGTCGCCCAATCGCGAGCGGTGTGGGCGTAGCCGGCCATGATGTGCAGGACGACGGCCACCGGCTCGTTTTCGCCGGGCCAGCAGGTGGGTTCGCCTCCCTTACTGCGCATCTGCCACGGCACCCATTCGGCATCGGGAAAGCGTAGCGCGGAGTCGGCGGCGGCGGCGGCACCAGTCATGAAGCCAACCCTGCCAGACCGAGCCGGATCTTTTCGAGCGGCGATGACGGCGATGTGCGCGTCCGGCCGGGCGCCCCGGCGGGCACGAGCGGCGCGGCGAGTGCGGCTGGCCGAGTGCGCTCCTGTTCACGCAAAGCGATTTCGCTCAACACCGATTCGCGCACCCTCGCGACCAGCGCCTGTGCCGCTGCGAAGCTCGCTTCCAGCTCTTCCAGCGTCTCGCCCTGCACCATGCCGGGGTCGAGCGCGGAGTCTGTGGCGAGGAACGATTCGCGCAGGCGTCCGGCGAGTGCGCGGCGGGCGGCTTCGTTGGCGGCGACGAGCGTTTCGCGTTCGGCTTCGAAGGCGTTGAACTTGCGGGTCGCGTGGTCGCGTTCGAGCCGGGCCTGTTCGATTTCGGCCTGCAGCGCTTCGATCGTTGGCTCCTGCGGGAGCGTGCCGGGCACGGACTCCTGGCGTTCGAGCGTGTCGTGCGCGGGCGGCGGGACAGCGGGTTCTCTGGCGGCGTCTTCCATAAGGGTCCTCCGAGATGGGATGCGCCAGCGTTGAAGGACAAGCGGCGTTAACCCAAGGGGCCGGTGTCGCTGGATGGCGGCGGCGTGGCTGCTGGTTCGGACAGAGGGCCGCTGCTACCCTCGGGGGCGTCATGTTTCGAACCCGCCGACTGCTCCTGCCCGCCGCCGCGCTTGGCCTTGTCGTGATTGGCGCCGCATTCGCAGGCTGCGGCAGCAACGGCAACAAGACCGTGGAAAACGGTGGCAACATCGCTGCCCAGTACACGGCGACGCCAATCGGCGCGTACACCGCGACGCCGATCGCGAGCGCCACGCCCGATGCGAGCGCCGCCGCCAGCGCAACGGTGGCGTGGCCGGGCCCGGCGCCGAAGATGACGGCGAACATCACGGACATCACGCCCAAGCACGGCATCCAGGTGAACCAGGCCTCGACGCGGCAGAACAAGAGCACGCAGCTCGGCGGCGTGTGCGCCAAGATCTCGTTTGCCGACCCCGTGCAGAGCATCCAGTGGTTCCGCATGGTGCTGGACACGACGGAGGTGACGGCCAAGCTCACGGTGCTGGTCAGCTCCGACCAGAAGACGGGCACAATCTGCTACGCAACGGATGCGGGCATCCCGGTCGGCCGGCACACGGCCGCGGTCTCGGTGCAGGACCCAAGCGACACGACGGGGAAGATCCTTCAGCTGGTGGGCTGGGCGTTCGAAGTGGTGCCCTGAGCCGCTGCGCGGCTGCGGAGTTCTGAGTTCTTAGTTCTGAGTTCTGAGTCCTGAGTTCTGGAGCCGCTGATGGGTTGGCGATGGGGGCACGCATCGGTGGTGCATTGCTGCACGTAGAACTGCGAGGCTGAACGGTGTGCCTGACTAAAGGCAGCGCGAAATCCGGATTGTTGGCGCTTTGCGCCGGCGCGCTGCTGCTCATTGGCGCGTGCGGTGGTGGCAGCGGCAATAAGACGCTCGCCCAGGCCGCGTCCGCGGCGGCGAACATGCCCACAGCTGCGAGTTCCGCGAGCGCCACCGGCCAAACATTTGGCCCCGCGCCGGCGATGACCGCGAACATCACCAGCATCTCGCCAAAGCAGGGCGCGAGCGTGACGCAGAACGCGACGCGCTCGCCGAACCCCAAGTTCCCCGGTGGCGCCTGCGCCGAGGTCTCCTTCGCCGACCCGGTGCAGGATGTGCGCTGGTTCCACGTGTCGCTGGATGGCGTCGAAACCACTGGCACGGCGGATTTCGCCGCGGTCATCCACACCAATGGCACGACCGGCACGATCTGCGATGCCCCGGCTGCGGGGTTCCGGGTCGGGCGGCACACAGTGCGCATCTTCATCCTGGACCCGGACAACATGGCCGCCGCGCCGATGCAATCGGTGGCGTGGTCGTTCGACGTAACAGGCTGACGCTGCTCGAGTTCCCAGTTCTGAATTCTGAGTCGCACCCGGTAGTCCGTACCGCGACCGTAAGGAGGCGCGCGCTAGCCGACGACCATGTCATGCGCTGACCTGACCTCCGGCGACCGGGCCGGTGTGCCTATTCCGCGCGCTCCCTCGCGCTGCGGCGCCGGTCGCGGTACGGACTAAATCGTCGCCCAACCCATGACCGCGCCGCCCGTGCAGTTCTCAGTCCTCAGTCCTCGTCCTCTGTCCTCGTCCTCTGTCCTCAGTCCTCGCCCCTCAACAGCGCCAGCAGGCGCAGGCCGATGACGGGCAGGTGACGGCCGGGGCGGCGTACCCAGCCCACTTCGCGGTCGAGCGGCGGGTCGAGCGGGAGGCCGGCGACGTCTGTGCGGCCGGCGAGGCTCATCGCGGGCACGAAGGCGATACCGCCGCCCGTGGCGACCATCGCCAGCAGTGCCTGCACGCTGCGCAGCTCAATACGAGCTTCGAGGCCGATGCCGCGCGCGTTTGCAGCCTCTTCGACCTGGCTGCGGAGGCCGTGGCCGGGCATCGAAAAGAGCAGGCCGGGGGCGGTCAGCGCCGATTCGATCGGCACCGGGTGTCGCGGAGCCGCCGCCCATGGGTGCGACGGCGCGACCGCGAGCAGGATCGGTTCCGTGCGGAGCGAGTGCACCTCCAGGCGTGAATCGCGCAGCGGCAGGACGAGCAGCGCGAGGTCGAATTCGTCCGCGACCACACGGCCGATAGCGTCGTCGGTGCCGAGCATCTCCACGCGGATGCGCGCCGTCGGGCTTTCGGCGCGGATGATGCTGAGCGCGGCCGGGAGCAGGTTGTCGGTGAGCGTTTCGGTCGCGCAGAGCCGGAGCGTGCCGCCGACGGCGCTGCCGGGGTCGGCGATGAGGCTGGCCGTGGCGGAGAGATCATCGAAGACGCGGTCGGCGCAATCGGCGAGCGTCAGCGCGGCCTCGGTTGGCACCACGCGGCGGCCGACGCGGTGGAAGAGCGGCGTCGCCAGTTCCTGTTCGAGCAGGCGAAGCTGCTTGCTGATGGACGGCTGCGCGACGTGCTCGGCCTGGGCGGCGGCGGTCACGCTGCCGGCGCGAATGACGGCACGCAGGTAACGAAGCTGGTGGAGCTGCACACATGCCTCCTGGCTATCGAACTCATGATATGCATATCTTGGACGATCCCTATCGCGGGCGCTATCGTGTTCGATGAGCCACACAACGAACGGCCGCCCACCCAAGGAGAAGCAATGACGAGCTCATCCGTGAACGACAGTGTCCGCGAGCAATTCGGGGCCGCGGCGAACGCCTACGCGACCAGTGCGGTGCACGCCTCAGGCCCGGACCTCGCCGCGATGGTGCGCCTGGCCGAGCTCACCGGGACGGAGCAAGTGCTGGACATGGGCTCGGGCGCCGGTCACTGCGCGCTGGCGTTCGGCGCAAAAGCGGCGCAGGTGCGCGGCATCGATGTCACGCCAGAGATGGTGGGCGTTGCCAACCGCCTGGCCGGCGAACGCGGGCTCGCTAACGTGACGTTCGAACAGGGCGACGTGGACCGCCTGCCGTTCGACGATGCGACCTTCGACCGCGTGACGAGCCGCCTCAGCGCTCACCATTATGCCGACCCTCAGCGCGCACTTGGCGAGGCGTTGCGGGTGTTGAAGCCGGGCGGAATGTTCCTGCTGGTGGATTCCGCCGCGCCGGAAGACCCTGCACTCGACACGTTCTTCCAGGCGGTCGAGTTCCTGCGAGACCCGTCGCACGTGCGCAACTGGCGTGGCAGCGAATGGGTGCGCATGGTTGCCGGGGCCGGGTTCGAAGAGGCGCAGGTGCGGGAGCGATTCGCGCCGTTCATCGATGGGGCGGGCTGGGTGCAACGCATGCAAACGCCGCCCACACGCGTGGCGATGCTACGCGAGCTGTTCGCAGAGGCGACGGAAGCGCAGAAGGCGGCGTTCGATTTGCGCGAGGAGCCGTGGGGCCTGTGCATCCCGTTCGTCCTGTTAACGGCGAGGCGCGCGCGCAACTAATCGCGGGCGCGCTATTGCCTACACAACAATGTGGCAGTACGCTTTAGCCATGGAAACAATCGCCCCGTCCCGTTTCGAAGCGTGGCGCGCCTTGCTCGAGGCGCATACGCGCCTCACGGGGGCACTTGAGCACGACCTTTCCACGCACCACACGCTGCCGTTGAGCTGGTATGAAACGCTGGTGCAGTTGGATGCGTCGCCCAGCGGGCGTATGCGTATGACGGACCTCGCGGAATCGGTCCTGCTCAGCAAGAGCGGGTTGACACGGCTGGTGGACAAGCTGGTCACCGCGGAACTGGTGGAGCGTTTCACGGACCTGGATGATCGCCGGAGCACGCTCGTTGCCCTGACTGAAGCCGGGGCGGCACGGTTGCGCGAGGCCACGCCAACGTATCGGGCGGGCGTGAAGCGGCACTTCGCGGAGCAGATCAGCGATTCGGACGCCGAGGTGCTGACCGCTTCGCTCGGGCGATGCATCGAGGCCGTGCTGCACGAAGCGCACAACCGCTAAGCGCCCTTCTCAAGGCCCGACGGGTTGATTCGGCTCGCTCGCCACGGCCACTAACCGCCGCACCGATGGACTCACACCCCACTCCTTTGCGAGTGCGTGGAACGCTGCCAGGCCTTTTGCAGTCGCGCGTTCGCGCCCGGGGCCGGGTGGCCGCAGCTCCGCCCGCAACATGATGTTGCGCGCCGTGTGTTCAGCGGGCACGAATTCGAGCACATCGACGGCGTACCCGGACGCTTCCAGGGCCGCGGCGCGGAGGGCATCCGTGAGGAGGTCGGCCAAACGATGCCGAAAGAGGCCTGGACCTGTGAGCGCGGCGTGGGCCAGCGACGACTTTCCTTCGTCCGCCGTAGCGCGTTCGAGCTGGACCACGAGCTCATGCTGGCAGCACGGCGCCACGACGATGGCGCGGGCGCCAAGCGCCACGCCCGCGACGATCGCGTCGTCGGTGGCGGTGTCGCAAGCGTGGAGGCTGACCAGGAGATCGAGCGAGGGCTGGCTCTGGTCAGGTTCGGTGGCCTGCGCCCGCGCGAAGTCATCGATGGTGGATTCGTGGAGCGCTACGCCGCCGTAGCCCAGTTGGCTGGCGATGCTTCGAACGGTGGCGAGGACGCCGGGGCTACGGTCCACGCCCGTGAGCTGGACATCGGTGCCACGCCGGCTGGCGTACAGGTAGAGCGCGAGGCTGAGGTAGGCCTTGCCACACCCGGCATCGAGGATGCGCAGGGGCCGGTGTTCGTTGGCGGCGAGCTCCCATACACCGAGCGGCCGGAGCAGTTCGACGTAGTGCTGGACCTGGCGGTACTTATCGCGTTCGCTGCCGCGGAGTACGCCGTTTAGGCCGAATAAGCCCGTCGCCACGAAGAGGGCCTGGACGCGCGGGTCGTCGTCTGGTAGCGGGTGGTTCGGTTGGCGGTCATGCAGCGGCAACGGAGCCGGTGCCACGCCGGAGCTGGAGCCCGAGACGGTGGCGGCCGTGAGCTTGCCGCGCCCGACCAGCCATCGGCCGCCCTTGCTGAGGCGTGCGTGCCAATCGCGGTCCGGGCCCTGGAGGTGCAGGTTGCGAGTGCCCTCGGCGAGCAGGGCATCGACGCGCGCTGGCCAGGCGTCGAGCCCCACCGTTTCGGTGAGCTGGCGGTCGCCCAGATCGAGCACGAGTTTGACGGCCGGCGCGCGCGTGAGCATCACGGCCCGGGCCGTGATTTTCTCCCAGCGTTGGGCGACCGCCTGGGACGCCACATCACGGCCAGGCGCTCGGGAGCGTGGCCGGACGAAGATGCACTTGGACCACGAGCCTTCGGGCGCTCGCGGGTCGGCCCGATGCTTGAGTACGGCGAGGATCGGCGAGAGCGGCGAGAGGTCGGTGGGGTCAGGCACCTATCGAGCTTAGCGCCGATGGGGTCGCGGCGCAGGCGA